>JBIIUN010000403.1:0-4629 GCA_044339945.1 Kapaibacterium sp. (SeqCode) | reverse complement strand
TCTTCCGGCCGCCGCAGTGCGAGATCCGGAGTGTCAGCCGTGCGCGGGTGATGGCCACGTAAAAGAGCCGGCGTTCCTCGTCCATCGTGCCCTCCACCTTCGAGCGCGAGTGCGGCAGGAGGCCGTCCTCCAGCCCGACGATCTGGACATGCGGGTATTCCAGGCCCTTCGCGGCGTGCATGGTGATGAGCGTGACGGCGTCGCCGGCTTCCTTGTCTTCCTCGCGTTCCTGGTCGAGTGAGAGGTCCTCGAGGAATTCCGCGAGGCGATCCTGCGGCTGGCGGGACAGGCGGCGGACGACCGGCCCCTTCGCCTCGGGCGTCTTCAGCGGCACCAGCGTGAATTCATCCTCCGGTTCCGTGAGGTCCAGCCCCGGGGCGTCGTGGGCGATGATCGGGGCCAGGTTCAGCGCGGCCGGTCCGTCGGGATCGTCGAGGTCGTCCACGAGTTCCTGCACGTTGCGGACGCGGGCTTCGGCGATCTCGGGGTTCTTTTCCGAGCGCTGGAGGTCCGCGTAGAAGGCGATCTCCTTGAGCCACTCCTCCGTCCAGCGGGCGAGCGAGAAGGATTGACCGGTCTCCAGAGGCGCGCGGGTGCGCTCGAGGAATTGCACGAACTCGGTGACGGCCTGCGCGGTGCGCGGCTGGAAGCTGGCCAGCACATCCGTGTGCCGCATGACGGTGAACACGCTGGCGTGGCGTTCCTGGCTGGCGGCAAGCAGGCGCTCCATCGTCACGTCGCTCAGCCCGCGGGTGGGCGTGTTGGCGATGCGCAGGAGCGAGACGTCGTCGTGCGGGTTGATGAGCGTGCGCAGGTAGGCGAGGAAGTCGCGGATCTCGCGGCGGTCGAAGTAGCTCTGCCCGCCCACGAGGTGGTAGCGGATCTTGGCCTGCCGCAGCGCCGTCTCGATCGGCCGGGCCTGGAGGTTGGTGCGGTAGAGGATGGCCTGGTCACCCCACGGGATGCCAAGCAGCAACGCCTGCGAGATGTTTTCGGCGACCGTGCGGGCCTCGTCCTCGTCGGTGTCGAAGCACTGGAGCAGGACCTTGTCGCCCTCGCCCTTGGCGGACCACAGCTTCTTGCCGCGCCGCTGGGTGTTGTTGCCGATCACGCCGTTGGCGGCGTTGAGGATCATGTTGGTCGAGCGGTAATTCTGCTCGAGCTTGATGACCTTCACCTCGGGGAAGTGCTGCTCCAGGTTCAGCAGGTTCGCCACCTCGGCGCCGCGCCAGCCGTAGATGGACTGGTCGTCGTCACCCACGACGCAGAGGTTGCGCGACTCGACGGTCAGCGAGTGCACCAGCTCGAACTGCGCGGCGTTGGTGTCCTGGTATTCGTCCACCATCACGTAGCGGAAGCGCTCGCGGCAGGCGTTCAGTGCCTCGGGAAATTCCCGGAACAGCCGGAGCGTGAGCAGGATCAGGTCGTCGAAGTCCACCGCGTTGCAGGCGTGCAGGGCGGTCTCGTAACGCTTGGCAACGTGCTCGGCGAGCGCCCGGACGTTCGGGTCCTCGAAGCCCTTCGCCGACGTGCCGCCGTTCTTGAACTTGCTGAGCATCGTCAGCACGGCCCGCGGATCGGTCTTGGTGCCGCCCTCCGAGATCGCGGACAGGATCTTCCTCATCGCCGAGAGCTGGTCGCCCTCGTCGTAGATCACGAAGTTGCGTTTGTAGCCCAGGTGATGGATGTGCTCGCGCAGGATGCGGACGCAGAGCGAATGGAAAGTGCAGATCGTCGGCCGGGCCGGCTTCTCGCCGTCCTCGGACCGCGGCTGCTTGGGGACCAGTTCGTTGACGCGTTCCAACATCTCCCGCGCGGCCTTGTTGGTGAAGGTCACCGCCAGGATGTTCCCCGGATTCACGCCCTTCTGGACCATGTGGGCGATCCGGTGCGTGATGACGCGGGTCTTGCCCGTGCCGGCGCCGGCAAGGATCAGGACCGGGCCGCGATGCGTGACCGCGGCCAGGCGTTGTTCCGGATTGAGCGAGTCCAGATTCAGCACAGGGCCGCGGAGGGTGGGGCGCGAACCGGCCTTGGCAATCGGCAAGTGCGGGCCCCGCGCCCGGACGGCCACGGTAACCCGTTTACGGACCGGCGATTGACGGACCGGGAACCCCCTGTTTGCCTCAAACAGTGCGTCGGCTTCTCCCCATCGTTGGTTTGACCCTTGGCCTGGGCGTTTCGTGCCAGGCTGCGGGCGACCTGCAATGGACCGCCGGCGCCGGCTTCCGCAGCGCGCCGGTCCGGCCGGTGGGGGCGGGCAAGGTGGGCTTCACGGTCCTGCCGGGCACGGCTACCGGCCTGACGTTTACCAACACGCTTGCCGGCGATGCCTTCCTGACCAACGCGGTCGCCCACAACGGCGCCGGCGTCGCAATCGGCGACGTGGATGCCGACGGTTGGCCGGACGTTTACCTGTGCAATTTGCAGGGGCCGAACCGGCTGTTCCGCAACCTCGGGGACTGGAAGTTCCGCGAGCTGCCCCTCGGCGACGCGGCCTGCGCGGAGCAGTTCTCCACCGGCGCGACGTTCGCCGACGTGGACGGCGACGGCGACCTCGACCTGCTGGTCAACGGCATCGCCGTCGGCACCCGCCTGTTCCTGAACGAAGGGAAGGGGACCTGGGCCGAACGGAAGGATTCCGGCCTTTCCCGCACTGCCAGCGCCACCTCGCTCGCGCTGGCCGACATCGACGGCGACGGGGACCTCGACCTTTACTGCCCGCATTTCATCGACGTGATGATGCTGTCCGACCCGACGACGAAGTTTGCCGTGGCCAGGCGCGGGGACCAGTGGGAGGTGTCCAAGGTGAACGGCGAGTCGGCCCGTTCGCCCCGCTGGAAGGGGCGCTTCGAGGCGCTGGCGGACGGGCGCGTGCGCGAACTGCCGGAGGTCCACGGCTTCTACCGCAACGAAGGCGGCGGCCGCTTCACGCCCATCGAAAACGAGCCGGGGACGTATCAGGACGAAACTGGGAAGCCGATCCCGCCGTTCCGCGACTGGGGCTTGGCGGCGATGTTCCGGGACCTGAATCGCGACGGGCTGCCCGATCTGTATGTCTGCAACGACAACACGTCGCCGGACCGGATCTGGATCAACACGGGCAAGGGACAGTTCCGGGCACTCGACACGCGGCGGCTTCGGCACACGAGCCGGTCGTCGATGGGCGTGGATTTCGGCGACCTGAACCGCGACGGCTGGGACGATTTCTTCGTCGTGGACATGTTGGCCCGCCGGCACGCGAAACGCCTGACCCAACTCATGCGCGACCGCCCGCTCCTGGCCGATGCCGAGCGACCGGACGAACGTCCCCAGTTCAACCGCAACACGCTGTTCTTCGGCCGGCCCGACGGCTCGTTCGTCGAAACGGCGCTGATGGCCGGCGTCGCGGCGACGGATTGGACGTGGACCTCACTCCTGCTCGACGTGGATCTCGACGGGTTTGAGGACATCCTCGTGACGAACGGCTTCGAGTTCGACGTGATGGACCAGGACAGCCACAACGTCATCAAGGACGGCCGCCGCAAGCTCACCGACGCGCAGTTGAAGCGGTCGATGCAGTTCCATCCGGGCTGGCGGACGCCCAATGGAGCCTTCCGCAACCTGGGCGACGGACGATTCGAACCCGCGGGCGAGGCCTGGGGGTTTGCCCACGTGGGGATTTCCTACGGCACCGCCCAGGGTGACCTCGACAACGACGGCGACCTCGACCTGGTGGTGAACAACCTGAACGAGGAAGCCGGGGTGTATCGCAACGACGCACCGGGTGCGCGCGTCGCGGTCCGACTCAAGGGCGCAGCGCCGAATGTCGCCGGCGTGGGCGCCCGCCTCCGGTTGGTGAGTTCCCGGCTGACGCAGGCGCAGGAAATGATCACCGGCGGCCGCTACCTGTCGGGTGACCAAGCGGTCCGCCTGTTTGCCGCGCCCGATGGTCAACCCCAGCGGCTCGAGGTCCGCTGGCGCAGTGGTCGCGAAAGCGTGGTGACCAACGTGCTGCCGAACCACGTTTACGAAGTCGATGAAGCCGGCGCGATTGCGGCGAGCCCCCTGAACGAAGCGAAGCCGGCGCCGATGTTTGAGGACGTCAGCGGGCTGATCGGTCACGTGCATTCCGAGGAAGCCTTCGATGACTGGTCGCGGCAGGCGATGCTGCCCAAGCGGCTCAGCCGGCTGGGGCCGGGCGTGAGCTGGTTTGATTTCGACGGCGACGGCTGGGAAGACCTGCTGATCGGCGCCGGGAAGGGCGGTTCGCCGGCCGTGTATCGCAATGATCAGGGCCGCGCCTTCCTGAAGCCGCCGGGCTTCCCCGCGGCGGAAGGGGACCACGGTTCGCTGGTCGGCTGGCCCGACGGCCAAGGTGGGCGAAGGGTGCTCGCCGCGGTCGCCAATTACGAAAAAACCAACCCGGGCGAATCTGAAATCCTGGTGCTAGACCCGGCTCAACCCGCCGCCGCGCAACGACTCCCGGCCGGCCTCGCCAGCCTCGGCGCCTTGGCGTTGGCCGATGTGGATGGCGACGGCGACCTCGACGTGTTCGCGGGTGGACGTTTTCGGCCCGACCATTATCCGGAAGCCGTTTCGTCGGCCATCTGGCTCAACGAAGGCGGCCGGCTTGTGGCCCCGGCGACG
>JBIIUN010000176.1:0-9302 GCA_044339945.1 Kapaibacterium sp. (SeqCode) | reverse complement strand
TCAGCGGTGCGACGTTCGCGGATTTGGACGGCGACGGCGCGGCGGACCTCGCGCTCGCGCTCGAATGGGGACCGGTGAAGGTGTTCCGCAACGAGTCCGGCCGCTTCCGGGACGTCACCGCCGCCTGGGGTCTGGCCGAATTTACGGGGTGGTGGACCGGCGTGGCGGCGGGCGATTTCGACGGCGACGGCCGCTTGGACCTCGCGGCGGGCAACTGGGGCCGCAACACGGTTTACGAACTGAACCAGCCCACCACGTTTCGCGCCTACTTCGGCGAATGGAACGGGGACGGCGTGGGGCAGTTGATCGAGGCTTGGTCCGCCGGCGCCGACTGGTTTCCGGTCCATGACCGCGCCTGGCTGGAACGCGGATTTCCCCGGTTGTCCGACCAGTTCCCGACGCACGAAGCCTTTGGCCAGGCCACGTTGCGGACGATCCTAGGAACGCAGTTTGAGACCGCGAAGTTCGTCGAGGCCAAGCGGCTCGAATCGACCGTGTTCCTGAACCGCGGCGGGCGCTTTGAAGCCGTCGCCCTGCCGGCCATGGCTCAGTTGGCCCCGATGTTCTCGGTGAATGTCGGCGACGTGGACGGCGACGGCATCGAGGACCTGTTCTGCTCCCAGAATTTCTTCGGCACGGCGACCGACATGGCCCGTGACGACAATGGCCGCGGCCTGTGGCTGCGCGGGTTGGGCAACGGGCAGTTTGTCGCCATGGAGGCCGAGGCGACCGGCGTCCGGGTGTTGGGGGAACAACGCGGAGCGGCGTTGGTGGACTTCAACCACGACGGTCGGCTGGACGTCGCGGTCTCGCAGAACAACGGCGCCACCCAGCTTTACGCGAACCGCTTGGCGAAGCCCGGGCTGCGGGTTTCACTGGCCGGCACCGCCGGAAATCCCGACGGCATCGGCGCGCAGTTGCGGCTGAAGCGCGCGGATGGAACGCTCGGCCCGGTTCGCAGCGTGTCGGCGGGCACCGGTTACTGGTCGCAGGACGCGGCGACGCAGGTCCTGGGTTCGGCGGAGCCGGCGGTCGCGCTGTGGGTTCGCTGGCCGGGAGGCCGGGAGCAGTCGGTGAGCTTGAACGGCAACGAGCGGGAACTTCGGGTGGAATTCAAACCATGAACAGAGAGCGGTTCCCCGCAAGCGGGACGAAGAAATGGGGTTGGCTGGCAGCCTTGGCCGGAGCCGTCCTGCTCGCGGCATGCGACCGGAAGCCGGCGCCTCCGCCGCGGGCCGAATTGGTGCCGCTGACCAACATGGTGCCCATCCGGGCGGGCACGTTCCTGCGGATCAAGTTTCCGGTCACGATCACCCGCGATTACTGGATCGGGAAATACGAGGTGACCCAGGGTGAATTCCTCTCGCTGATGGGACGGAACCCGAGCCACTTCACCAATGACCTGAGCCTGCCCGTCGAGAAGGTCTCGTTCCTCGACGCCAGCAACTACTGCGCGGCTGTGACCCAGCGGGAACGCGCCGCGGGCCGGTTGCCTGAGGGCTACGTCTACCGGTTGCCCTACGAATCCGAGTGGGAATACGCCTGCCGGGCCGGCGCAACCAACCAGTTCCATTTCGGCGACAATCCGGACCAAGCCGACGCCTACGCGTGGACCGGCGAGAACGGCGACGCGAAGACCCATCCGGTCGGCCAAAAACTGCCCAACGCCTGGGGCCTGCACGACATGCACGGCAACGTGTGGGAATGGTGCTTCGACTGGTTTGCCGCCTATCCGGCCCAACCGCTGACGGATCCGGTCGGCCCGCCGACGAGCAAATACAAGCTCTTCAAGGGCGGCGGCTGGAACCAGGACGCCCAGTTCGGCCGGGCGTCCAGCCGGTTCATGATGTCGCCGTCCAACGGCATTCACTTCGTCGGTTTCCGCGTTGCCCTCGGCCAGACTCCACCCATCACCCTGCCACCCAACTGATCCCCGCCCATGAACTCCAACGTGTCCATGCTCCTCCCCGGTTGCGTTTCCGTGCTCGCGCTGTTGCCCACCCCGACCGCGTTGGCCGCGGATAGTCCGGCGGGCAAGCAAGTCGTCGATCCGCTGGGCCTGCGGGCCAGCACCTTGCAGGCGCTGGAGGAAAACCGGGTTCGGCAAATCGAGGCGGCGAAGGGCTGGCGCACGTTTCACAACTTTCGGTTCACGGACCGGCAGGCGGAAAGCGGCATCACCTTCGAGCACCAACCGGTGGACGACGCCGCCAAGAACTACCTCGCCGTGCATTACGATCACGGCAACGGCCTGGCCGCGGCCGACGTGGATGGCGACGGGCGAACGGACCTGTATTTCGTGAACCAGCTCGGGGCAAGCCAGCTCTGGCGCAACCTCGGCGGCGGCAAGTTCGAGGACATCACCGCGCAGGCGGGCGTTGGCCTGGCGGACAAGATCAGTGTCGCGGCGTCATTTGCCGACCTCGACAACGACGGCTTGCCGGACCTGCTGGTCACGTCAGTCCGCACCGGCAATTCGCTGTTCAAGAACCTCGGCGGCGGCAAGTTCCAGGACATCACCGCGGCATCCGGGCTGAATGCCGGGCGGCCCACGCATTCGTCGGGCGCGGTCTTCTTCGACTTCGACCGCGACGGTTTGCTGGACCTGTTCGTGACCAACGTGGGCAGCTACACCCGGAACGAAAAAGGCCGCGGCGGCTTCTATCTCGGCCGGCCGGATGCATTCCAAAGCTGGCAGTTTCCCGAGCGGAGCGAACGCAGTGTCCTTTACCGGAATCTCGGCGGCGGGAAGTTTGAGGACGTCTCCGCGAAGATGAACCTGGAGCATCGGGGCTGGAGCGGCGACGCGACCTTCTGCGATCTGAACCAAGATGGATACCCCGACCTCTACGTGCTCAGCATGTCAGGCGAGGACAAGTTCTACGAAAATGACCGCGGCCAACGGTTCGTGGAGAAAACCGCAGCCTACTTCCCCAAGACCCCGTGGGGCGCGATGGGCGTCAAGTTCTTCGACTACAACCTCGACGGCCTGATGGACCTCTACGTGACCGACATGCACTCGGATATGACGTCGCTCCAGATCAAGGCCGGGGAGAAGAACTTCAGCGCGCGCTTCGAGAAGGAGAAGAGCGACGTCTGGTGCGCCGCTGACTGGACCCCGATCACCAAGCTGAGCGCGACCAACTGCGTGCTCGGAAATGCGTTTTACCAGAACCAAGGCCAGGGGCGCTTCGTGGAGGTTTCCGGGAAGCTGGGCGCGGAAACCTACTGGCCGTGGGGCGTCACGGTGGCCGACTTGAACGCCGATGGCTACGAGGACGCCTTCGTGACCGCCGGCATGGGTTATCCGCTGCGGTATGCGGCCAATTCGGTGCTGCTCAACGAGGGCGGCCAGCGGTTCGTGGACAGCGAGTTCGTCGTGGGCGTTGAGCCCCGGAAAGACAACCGCATCGAGAAGGAATTCTTCACCCTCGACGCTTCGGGCGCGGACCGGCGTCATCCGCTGAGCCGGGGCAAGCAGGGACTCCTGAGCGTCCTGGGCACCACCAGCACCCGAGGCTCGGTGGCCTTCGACCTCGACGACGACGGTGACCTGGACCTGGTGACCGGCGAATGGAACGACCGCCCCATGGTGCTGGTCAGCGATTTGGCCGCGAAACAGCCGGTCCTTTATCTCGCGGTGAAACTCGTCGGCACCGCGTCCAACCGCGATGGGCTGGGCGCCACCGTGAAAGTCCGGAGCGGTGCGAAAACCTACACCCGCTACCACGACGGCAAGACGGGCTACCTCGCGCAGGGTTTGCTGCCGCTCTACTTCGGCTTGGGCGACGCGGGCAAGGTTGACCAGGTCGAGGTGCTCTGGCCGTCGGGCAAAACCCAAGTCCTCACGACCGGCATCAGAGCCAACTCGTTGCTCACGATCACCGAGGAGCGCTGATCAGGGCTGCGGACCTGCCGCCGGCTTCGCCGCGGCTACTGGCCGGTAGCCGGCCTTGGCATACTCCGGGGCCGCCGGGACGAAGTTCGCGTCGAATCGCGGCGGCGGAGCCGAGAGGAGGTTTTCGGTCGCCGACACCTTCTGTTGGACGTCGATGATCTTGCCGGTGAAGACGCATCCCCGGACGACGGCGCCGGCGTTCACCGCGAGCTCGTAGCGCGCATGCCCCTTTAGGCCGCCTTCGAGCGTGTTGTCCGCGAAGATGCAGTTCAGGTAGGTGCTGGCCCCGCCCATGTCGTCCACCCCGTTGCGATTGCCCGTGAAGGTGCAGTTCCGGAACTCGGCGTGGGACTTCCAGAACGTGGTCACCGCGCCGTTGTTCACGAACGGCCGTTCACCGGACGCCTTCGCCACCGGATCATCGCCCATGTTCGAGATGTTGCGCACGAACAGGCAGTTGTTCAGCCGGGCCGCGCTGCCCGGCAGGAGGTCGAGGGCGGACCCGGTGCCCTGCGCCCGGTTGTTGATGAAGCGGCAATTCTCGATCACCACCGCGCCCTGCTTGTGACCTTCATGCTGTATGGAGATGCCGGCGCCACAGGGACTGGTGAAGTTGTCCTCCATCTCCAAGTCCAACAACGTCGGATACGACCGGCCAAACACCTTGATGGCCCCGCCGTCGGAGTAGAAAAACAGATTCTTGGGAATCGTCCGGTCCGGTTCGAGTTCCCGGGTCTTGGCCTTGGTGAGGAAACTGTTGGCCCCGGTGAGGCGAAACCCCTTCAGCACGGTGTTGGTCGAAATCCCATCGCCGAAGTAGACGACATGGTTGACGACGGCAGGAAAGCCGGCGTCGGAGGGCAGGGCCAGCTGCGGATTGGCGGCCGAGAGAGTCACTGGGCCGAGCGCTTCGAGCCGAACCCCGTCGTGGGCCCGATTGAACCACACGAGCGCCTGCTGCTTCGCGGTTGGGCGATACTCGCCCGCATGGACGCGGACAACCTTGTTGGTGGGATTGGCCGCCGCCAGTTGCACGGCGTCCTGGATGCTGTCGCCGGGGTGCACTTCATAGCCCTCCGTCGTCAGGGTGACGGCGGCGTCAAGGCGAATGAATCCCAGGACCAAGCCGGCCAAATTCACGACGGTGGGTGCCTTCATGTCGGTCCTAGGTTCCAAACTGGGCAAGGAGTCGGCCAGCCAAATTCGTCCCGAGCCGACCCCGGAATTCCGGCAGCTCACCCCAGCCAGCCACCAGTCCGCCCACACTTTTGGTCCCAAGACCGGAGAAAAGTCTTGTGAATTTGACACCACCGTCGAAAACCAGCACCGACAAGAGCGCCTCATTGCCTCAACCCGCTCTTGCGGTGATCGAAATCATGAAACTATCCCTCAAACCAGCCCTGGCCACGCTGGCATTCTGCCTCGGTGGAATGTCCGCTTTCGCCAAGAATGACATAGAACCCACCAAGGAGTTCTACACGGTGGTCCACGCTCCCGCTCCGATTGTCTTGGACGGTGAGCTCGGAGAATGGTCCGGAGTCCCGATCCTCGCCGATCCCAAGTTCGCGGTGCCCAAGGGCTCGGGTTCGACGAGCGCCAACCCCAATTACGTGCTCTTCGAACAGTATGCGGGTGGAACTTGGTCTGGTCCGGATGACCAAACCTCGGCAGTGCAAATTGTTTACGACACGGACAATGTCTATTTCGGTTTCGTCGTGACGGACGATTACCACGAGAACTCTGCGAACAGCGCGTGGAACGGCGACTCCATCCAGCTGATGATCGCCAGCGGCGACCGCACCTCGCAGGTGGCCCTCTACAACTACGCCCTCGGAGGCATCGAGGGCGCCACGGCCGACGTCATCGTCATGCACGAGGCTGGTCCCGGTGGAAATGCGGAATGCAATTGCGCGACCGAAGCGGTTGTGAAGCGCAACGAGGTCACCAAAAAGACCACCTACGAGATCAAGCTGCCCAAGGCCGCCCTCGGCCTGACCTCCCTCCGCGGCGGTCCGAAGTTTGGTCTCGGCATGGCCATCAACGACGGTGACAACGGTCCCGGTCAAGCCGGCCAAAAGGGCTGGGGCGGCCTCGGTGCCCACGCGATCGTCTTCGGCAAGACCCCGTCCGAAACCGCGGAAATCACCCTGTCCAAGGGCAACGACATCGAACCCGGCAAGGAATACTACACCGCCCTCAAGACCACCAAGGCGATCGTCCTGGATGGTGCCCTCGGCGAGTGGACCGGCGCGCCGGTTCTGGCTGACCCCAAGTTTGCAGTGCCCAAGGGTTCCGGCTCAAACCCGGCTGTCGCCAGCCCGAATTACGTGCTGTTTGAGCAGTATGCCGGTGGAACGTGGTCCGGACCGGACGACCAAACCTCGGCCGTCCAGGTCGTGTATGACAACGAAAACGTTTATTTCGGCTTCGTGGTGACGGACGACTACCACGAAAATGCGGCCAACAGCGCGTGGAACGGCGACTCGATCCAGTTGATGATCGCCAGCGCCGACCGCACCCAGCAGATCGCCCTCTACAACTACGCGCTCGGCGGCATCGAAGGCGCGACCGGTGATGTCATCGTGATGCACGAGGCTGGCCCCGGAGGTAGCGCGGAATGCAATTGCGCCACTGAGGCGATTGTTACCCGCAATGCGGCGACCAAGAAGACGACCTACGAAATCAAGTTGCCCGCCGCGGCCCTCGGCCTGACGCCGCCGCTCACGGTCGGCACCAAATTCGGCCTCGGCATGGCCATCAATGACGGTGACAACGGCCCTGGCCAAGCCGGCCAAAAGGGTTGGGGCGGTCTCGGCGCCCACGCGATCGTGTTCGGCAAGACGCCGTCGGAAACGGCTGAGGTTACCCTTGGCACCACGGTCACCGGCTCGGACAGGTTGTTCCTCTCCGCCGTCAATCCGGGCTTGGGAAGATTCACCTTCCGTGCCACCGACAAGGGCGCCTCCATCGTTGATCCGGCGGCCACCAAGCTGAGCATCAATGGCAAGGACGCGCCCCTGACCGCCGTCAAGTCCGGTGACGCCACCGACTTCACCCACACGGCCAGTTCGGCCCTCGCGCTGGGTGCTACCCACAGCTACATCATCACCGCCAAGGACACCTTGGGCACCACGGTGGTTGATCAGGGCACGTTCAAGATCAACCCGATCAAGGTCGGCCTGAACTTCGGTGCCGATGAGCCCGTTGCCGCGGATCCTGCCGGTTCTGCCCTGGCCGCTGACATTGTTGCGGGCGTTCCCGCGGTGGCCCAGGCCAACTGGAACAACCTCTCCGGTGCCACCACCCCGCTCGACGGCGAAGGCAACCCGGTTCCGTTCGGAGCCAAGACCGACACCGCGGGTTCCACCTCGGTCACCGTCACCTGGGAATCCAGCAACACTTGGTCCTCCACCGGCAGCGGCGAGGAGAACAATGCGTTCGCCGAGGGTAACCTGACCCTGATGACCGGTTATCTCGACGCGGCCGATACCTCGACCACGAAGGTGAACATCGCAGGCATTCCCGACGCGCTGACGGCCGGTGGTTACGACCTCTACGTTTACACCTTGGATGGCGTTGCCGGCGCAGGTGGCCGTTATCGTGTGGTCAGCCCCGCCGGGGCCGTCCTCAAGCCCTACGTCCTCGCGAAGTCGCCCACCAACCCTTCGAGCCACGCTGCGGTGGTTGCCGGATCGACTCCCGCCACGGGCACTTACCTCGTGTTCTCCGGCCTCAAGGCGGGCGCAATCACGATTGAAGCCCAGGCCCAAGGTGCGGGCACTCCCGCCGGTGCGCCGATCAACGCCATTCAGCTCGTGCCGACCGCGGTTCCCGCCGGCCCGACGGTTTCCACCACGCCGCCGAGCGGCTTGGGCGACAGCCAGCTGACGGGCGTGGTTGTCGACGCCACCGGCAAAACCATTACTGCTGACCTGCCGGCCACCGGCAACAGCGGCTTCCTGACCATCACGCCGTCGGTCACGATCAGCAGCGTGAAGATCGAAGGCGGCAAGCTGGTCATTAAGTATCAGTAACTCCCGCCCCGGTAATCCCGGGTCAAAACGAACAGGGCCGGACGCAAGTCCGGCCCTTTTTGTTTTCCCATCACCGGTCAGCAAGGACGGGTGTTCGATCGCCCCGCCAGCAGCTCACTCTGCCGCGTCTGGAGCGGCTTCGCCCAAGCGCTTCTCCAGTTCGCTGACCCGCCGGAGCAATTCGGGCAGCCGCTCGACCGCGAGAAGTTGGCGCTTGGCCACCCGGTCCGGCTGGGCCGGGGAACCCATCCACTTCTGGCCTTCGGGGATGTGGTTCATCACGCCTGACTGGGCGGCGATGGTCACCTTGTCGCCGATCCGCAAATGCCCGGTGATGCCCACCTGCCCGGCGATGGTCGTGTAGCTTCCGATCTTCGTGGAGCCGGCGATGCCGACCTGCGCCACGATGATGCAGTGTTCACCGATGCTCACGTTGTGGGCGATCTGCACGAGGTTGTCGATCTTGGTGCCCTTGCCGATGACCGTGGCCCCGAGGGCTGCCCGGTCAATGGTCACGTTGGACCCGATCTCCACGTCGTCGTGGATGATCACCGAGCCGACCTGCGGCACCTTGCGATGCTGTCCCTGGTCGAAGACGTAGCCGAACCCGTCCGCGCCGACCACCGTGCCGGCGTGGATGCGCACCCGGCGACCCAGCACCGACCGGGTGTAGAGCGTCACGTTGGGAAACAGCCGGGTGCCCTCGCCCAGAACGGAGTCATCGCCGACGAAATCGCCGGCCTGCAACACCACACCGGGACCGACCTTCACCCGTTCACCCACGACGCATTGCGGGCCGATGTGCGCGGTGGGATCCACCTGCGCCGAGGCGGCCACGACCGCGGTCGGGTGCACTCCCGGCGCAAACACGGGCTCGGGAAAAAACAGCGGCAACACCTGGGCAAACGCGACGCGGGCGTTGGCCACCTGGATCAGTGTCTTGCCGTTCGTCGAAGTGAATGGTCCCGCCACAAGGATCGCGGCCGCGGCGCTCTGGTCGGCCCGGGCAAAGTAGGTCTCGTTTTCCGCGAAGGTCAGTTCGCCGGTCTTGGCGCTGTCCGCCGGGGCAAAGCCAGACAAGGGAAGCGCGGGGTCGCCGATGACCTGTCCGTTGAGCTTTTCGGCCAGCTGGCCGGTCGTGAAGATGGGCATGGCTACTTTCCCCGGGTGTTGACGATGCGGTTGGCCTCCCCCAGCACGATTACTGTGGGCGCCCACGCAGCCGCCTGGTGCTGCTCGATTTCCGTGAAGGACATGATGGTGATGCGGTCGCCGGGTTTGCCGAGGTGGGCGACTGCGCCGTTGAGCTCGATGGCCCCGGAGCTGCGCGGGCCCTTGATCACGTAGGTTTCCCACCGTGCGCCATTGGC
>JBIIUN010000468.1:0-3852 GCA_044339945.1 Kapaibacterium sp. (SeqCode) | reverse complement strand
GCCAGTCACGCAGTGGAACTCCGCCAAGCGCAGCCAGTCGCTCACTCAGTGGACCGTGGCCGAACTCATCGAAGACTTCGCCGGCCCGTTGCCGGTGTGGCGCATCGACGCGCAGGAGGAATTGGTGCGACGGGGCAACTCCGTGAAACGCGAACTCATCGCCGCGTTGGCGAGCGGCACGTTGACCGAAGCGCGGGAGACCTGGACCGCGTGGACTTTGGGCCGAATCGCGCCGGAGGATTCGAGCGTGGACGAGTGGTTCGCCACTCCGAAAGCCAGCCCGAATCTGGCGATGCAATCGCTGCGCATCCTCGGCCACCGCAGCCGCGTGACCCAACGCCCGCTGCCGGACGCCGTCGTCCGCGTGTTGACCAACTCCGAGCCGCGCCTCCGCTTCGAGGCGGTTCAGGCCATCTGGCAGGCGAATCAAACTCAGTTTCTGGGACCGCTGAAGGCGCTGGCCGGCCGCGAGCCGGACCGCCTCACGTTCTACTCCGCGTGGAATGCGCTCGGAGCGTTCGCGTCCACGAATCAACTCGCGGCGATGCTCGATGACGCGCGGGGCGGATTACGCGCCGCCGCGTTGCTGGCCCTCGCCAGCCGGGACGCGCTCGACGAATCCACCGCCTCACGACTGCTGACCGATCCGCACAGCCCCGCGGCCACGACCGCCGCGCTCTGGCTCACGAAGCACCGCGGCAGTTCGCTCGTGCTTCTGTCCCCGGGCGGAGGCGGGTTCGAGCGCGAGGTGAAGGTCGATCTCGAACGCAGCATCAAGCCTTCGGACATCCGCTACACCCTCGACGGCTCCACGCCGACGTTGCGTTCGCCCAGGTTCGACGGCCCGCGGCTGGTCATCCGTGAGACCACGACGCTCAAGGCCGCGCTGTTCGTGAACAACGAAATGGTCGGCCGGCCGGTGGAAGCCGTTTACCGAAAAGCCGGCGACACCGGCCCGGTGACCTCGCTGCTCCAGCCGCAATCCGCGCCCACAACGATCGAGCAGGTGCTGCCGTTGCTGGCGAAGGCCGACGGGAAGAGGGGCGGGGAACTGTTCTTCTCGGCCGGCGGGGCGGGTTGTTTCAACTGCCACCGCGTCGGCGCGCGCGGAAACAATTTCGCACCCGACCTCACCGGACTCGGCCAACGCACCGAGGCGCGGCATGTCATCGAGTCCATCCTCGCGCCCGACGCCGTCATCACCGAAGGCTTCAACACCGTGATCGTCGAAACGCCGGACGCCGAATACTCGGGCGTGCTGCTGGAGGAATCGGGCCTTGCCCTCACGCTCGGACTCGCGACCGGCCAGCGCCAGGTCGTCCCCAAGTCGAAAATCACTTCGCGGAAAACCGCCAACGGGTCCGCCATGCCGACCTACGACACGTTGCTCACGCCCCAATACGTGGCGGACCTCACGGCATATCTCCTGACGCAGAAAGCCGGAGCGCCGACTGCGTGGCCATCGGGCGATGGCTTCCGCCTTACCCAAACGCCCGACCGCCTGGTCATCGCGCACTCCGGCCAGCCCGTGGCGGAGTTTGTCTTTCGCGATGAGAAAATCCTGCGGCCTTACTTCGCCAACGTCCACGCGCCCGGCGGATTGAAGGCCACGCGCAATCATCCGCCCATCGCGGGCGAGGACGCCACGGACCACGACACGATGCATCCTGGCCTCTGGCTCGCGTTCGGCGACATCAGTGGCGCCGACTTCTGGCGCAACAAAGGGCGCATCGAACATGTGCGGTTCACTGAAACGCCCGCGGTCCGGGACGGTCATCTCACCTTTGCCAGCGAAAGCCGGCTGCGCACCGCCGAGGGGCGGACGCTCTGCGCGTTGACCAATCGCTTCACACTCGCGGCGCGGACCAACGCGTGGCTGCTGGTCTGGGATGCGACGTTCCGCTCTGAGGACGGCGAATTCACGTTCGGCGACCAGGAGGAGATGGGCTTTGGCGCGCGCGTGGCGACCGCAATCACGGAGAAGAACGGCGGCGTCATCACCAGCAGCACCGGACTCCGAACGGCGAAGAACACCTGGGGGCAGGCCGCCGAGTGGTGCGACTATTCCGGGACCGTGGACGGCAAACCCATCGGCATCACGCTCCTGTCGGATCCGAAAAACCTTCGCCCGAGTTGGTGGCACAATCGTGACTACGGCGTCTTCGTCGCGAATCCCTTTGGCCGCGCCGCCATGAAGCAGGGCGAGAAGAGTGCCGTGACCGTGACACCCGGCGGGAACTTCCGGCTGCGATTTGGAGCATTGATTCACGCGGGCACTGAGTTCAATCCGGCGACCGCGTATCGGGAGTTCCGTTGATTGACGGGCTGGCTCCTGACGCACCGAAGGGGCTTGGCAGAATCCATCCGGCTGGCCACATCGCTTCACATCAGGGACAAGTTCCTGCTGCTGACCTACCTGCTGATCGCGCTCGCTGGCCCTTTCTCAACCGCGTCCGAGCCGGTCAAGGATGCGGCCATTCGCAGGGGTGGTGCGACGCCAACCCCGGCGGCGCCGTTCCATCGCCGCACGCTGACCAACGGGGTGGTGAGCGTTCCGGTCATTGTGGGGCGTTGGACTCCTTACCAGATGGGCTGGCAGCTCGGGCCGGCCCAGGGCAGTCTGGAGATGCGCATCGGGTCTTGGGCTCGACGCGATTCTGAGATGGAACTTCGCCTCGCCTTCTCGGCCGAGTTCTTTGCCGGCCGGCTTCACTTGAGGGTCTTCGGTGCGACCGGGCGAACCCGGCCTCCGGAGGGAAGTCCAAGTTCACGAATCGAAATGGACACGTCGGGAACCGTGCGCCGGTCCCGTGCGGCGACGAGTAGGAAATGTCGGCCCTCACTGATCCGCAATGGCAACCGCTTCGGGGACCAGGTTTCCCGTCCCAGCCGCAGATCCCACAACTCCTTGCCATCGAGATAAAACTGGACCTCAAACTTCCCACCCGGAGCACCGGAACTCACGGTGACCTCCGCCCAAAGGTCCGCATCGGCTTCCACCGCACACAGGGCATAGGCCCCCACCAATCCTACCCCTGACTCCCGGGACCCGGAGACGGGGTCCGTCAATTCCAGCCGTGCCGTGTTCGTCACGGGCCGCCAGAAAAACTCCCCGTTCCCCACGGTCACCGGAGCTTTCAGGTTCCAAGCATCCGGCGCCGTGTTGACGAGAGTGGAGGTCGCCATGGTGTCGGCCGGGAACGGCCCAGCCACCAGCCATTCATGAACCGCACCGGTTCCCACCGAGATGGATTCCAGCCACGACACCACGGACTCCCCAGACTGAACCGTGATTTTCGCCGGAAAGGTGTAGGCCCCTTGCGATCCCGCAGGCAGCACCACCGGCAACCGCAGCGTTGTCGGCTGGCCCGCCAGAGCCTCAAGTGTCCCGCTGCTGCCCGCCTGCCAACCCCGAGGCCAAACGGGTTCAACGCGGCATTGGAGCTTCTGACTGCCTGCGTTCGAAAACCGCACCCGCACTTCGCTCGGACCGCCGACACCGGTCTCGAGCAATCGCTCGAGCGATGCGTCTGGCTGCACGTCCGCCTGGAGCGAGAACAGGACTCGAGCGAGTTCCGCGTGCTGCGGAGGAGGGATGGCTTGAGTGACCAGGGGCGCGACCAATCGTTGGAGTTCTCCGAGAACCGCTTCGGAGTCGCCCGATGGACCCGTTTGCACCGCGCGAGTGACGCGGGCGTAGGTCGCGGGCCAGGCCGTGTGCGCCAGACGTCCGCCCACTCCATCGAGGGAGCTCAACCAGTTCCGAACGCGCATCCCCGGTTCCAACCAGGCGTCCCGAATTCCTTCCCCGAGCAGGGGTTCCCGAACCGCGGTGAGAGAGTTCCGACGCAT
>JBIIUN010000467.1:0-3860 GCA_044339945.1 Kapaibacterium sp. (SeqCode) | reverse complement strand
GGCAGCGTCGTGCCGCCCACGAGGTGAAGGACCAAGGCAATGCTGCCCGCGAAGGCGGCGAACGCCCGCCGTCGTTTGGCCAAGCCCCAAATCGCCGCGCCGAGGCAGCCGAACCAGATGAACCCCACCGGCTGCAGCAAGGACTCGATCAGGGAGGTCAGGCTCATGCGGCGGGTTCAGCGAAAAGATTCGCGGTAGTGGGCATAACGTTCGGACACGTCGCGGATATAGGCCCGGGTGCTGGCAATTTCCACCCGGGCGAGGAAGGCGGCGCTGTTCGTCGCGGCGGCGCCGGTCATCCACTTGAGCACCCGGCCGCGCCCGGCGTTGTAGTCGGCGAGGCCGTAGGGCAGCGGGTTGTCGGTCTTGAGGTAACGACGGAGGACCTTCCCAAGGTAGTAGGTGCCGGCGAGCGTGTTGGTCCCGGGATCCAGCACGTGCTCGTGGGAGAAATGCGGCAATCGCTGGGAACCGGCCCACTCGAAGGCAGTCTCCTCCATCAGTTGCATCAGGCCGAGTTCCCCGGCCCCGCCGCGAGCCTCGGGATCGAACCGGCTCTCCTTCCACACGACCGCCTTCACCAAGGCCGGCGCCACGCCGTAACGGGCGGCCGCCGCCCGGATTTCGCGGTCGAACCGGTGCTCCTGCCGCCAACGATACGACCACCACGCGGAGAAATTGAACGCGAGGATGGCCAGCAGGGCGATGACCCAGTTGCGGAGCACGGCGCCAGCCTTGGCGGCCCGCCGGGAATTGGGAAGCCGGAAGGCGCGCGGTGCCGCGTGCGGTTTTGACGGGACGCCGGTCGAACTGGGCGGACAACGACATCCTCGGCCCGGCCGAGCTTTGAACTTTGAACTTTGCCCCGCCCATTTCTACCTTCGCCCGCGTGGACACCTCTTCCTCCGGCGCGCGCCGCGCCACCGTTGACGACCTGCCGTCATTGCAGGCGCTCTGGATCGAGGCCGGCCAGCCTTGGGAGGAATTGGAGAAGCTGCTGGCGGAATTCCAGGTGGTGGCGGACGAGGACGGTTCGCTGCTGGCCGCCGTGGGCCTGCTCGTCGAAGGCAGCGAAGGCCTGCTGCACACGGAAACCGTCGCCGCCCGGGCCAGTGAAGAGGCCGACGAACTCCGCGCGCAGCTCTGGCGCCGCATCCAGATTGTCGCCCGCAACCAGGGAGTCGTGCGCCTGTGGACAGCGGAAGACGCCCCGTATTGGGCCACCGAGTTTTCCGTCGCGCCCGCGGCGACCGTCGAGGCGGCCGGAGCCGGATTCCTCGGCAATGACCTGACTGCCAGTTGGCGGGTCCGGGAGCTGGTGGACCCCAACAAGGCCCGCCAGTTGGTCAACGAACAGATGGCGATCTGGTCCGCCACCCGGGCGCAGGAACAGGAGCAATTCCAACGCAAGACGCGCACCTTCATGCTGTTCGCCCTCGTGCTGGTGGCGGCCATCATCGGGACCTGCGCCTGGATGATTTTCCGGGTCATGAGCGCCCAGCCCGACCTGCTCCAGCGCATCTTCCGCGGCGGCCGTTGACCTCGCTCCGGCGCCCGGGCCGGCCCGCAGCCCCGGAAATTGGGGGCTTGCCACTCCCCTCTCGCTCGCTAACGTGCGCGCTCTTTGCCGCCCCAAAACAGGCGCAATCACTTTTCTTATGGCCGTCAACGCGAACGAAATCCGCAAGGGTCAGGCGATCCTTCACAACAACGACGTGTGCGTGGTGCTCGAAGTCACCCACCGCACCCCGGGCAACCTCCGCGCCTTCGTCCAGGGCATCATCCGGAGCATCAAGACGGGCAAGTCCATGGACGTCCGTTGGACCTCCTACGAGAAGATCGAGACCGTGCCGCTGAACACCCGCCGCATGGATTTCAGCTACATGACCGGTGACGACTACGTGTTCTCGGATCCCGAGAATTACGAGGAAGTGACCGTCGCCGCGGAACTCGTCGGCGAATCCAAAAACTATCTCGTCGAGAACGGTTCCGTCACCGTGACGTCCGTCGGCGAGAAGGTGGTCGTGGTCGAGGTGCCCGCGAGCGTCGTGCTCACGGTCACCGACGCGCCGGAAGGACTGCGTGGCGACTCGGCCAACAACGTCCAGAAGGCCATCACCCTGGAAACCGGTCTGGTCGTTCAGGCGCCGCTCTTCATCAAGACGGGCGAGAAGATCAAGGTCGATACCCGCACCGGGAAATACATGGAGCGGGCGTAATCGCCGCCGCAATTTTGGACCGGCGAGTGCCGGTTTCGTGTGTGAAAATGCAAGGCCCGCCGTTCGGCGGGCCTTCTGATTTTCCGGGTCAATCTCGGCTGTCGCCCGTCCGTGGGCTCATCCGCCGCGGAGGCGCCCAAGCACGTCCGGCAACACCGCCAGCACCCGTTCGACTTCGGCTTCAGTCGAATCCCGCCCCAGCGAAAGCCGGACCAGCGCGTTGGCCTCCGCCGGTGACACCCCCATCGCCCGCAGCACATGGCTGGGCTCCAGTGAACCGGCGGAGCAGGCCGAACCGCTCGACGCGCAGATGCCTTCCAGGTCGAGGGCGGCCATCAACGCGATGCTGTCCGTGCCCGCGACGGTGAACGCCAGCGTGTTGGCGAGCCGCTGGACCGAATGCCCGCGCAACGTGACGCCCGGGATCCGCGCCACGCCGTCCGCGAGGCGTTCCGTCAGCGCGCGCAATCGTTCCGCGGGGAAAACTGGCGTCGGCACGAACAGCTCGAAGGCGCGCACCAGGCCAACGATGGCCGCGAGGTTCTCGGTGCCGGCCCGGCGTTCGTTCTCGTGGCCGCCGCCGACCTGGGTGGCCAGCGGTTGCAATGGCGACCGGATGAACAGCGCGCCGGCGCCCTTGGGTCCGTGAAACTTGTGCGCGCATACCGCCACGAGGTCCGCCTGGAACTGGTGGATGTCGGTGAACGGCAGCTTGCCGAACGCCTGCACGGCGTCGGTGTGGAACTTCACGCCGCGTTCCCGGCACAGGGCTCCGATCTCCGCGACCGGCTGTAACGTGCCGACCTCGTTGTTGGCCGTCATCACGGACACCAGTGTGGTATCGGGCCGGAGCGCGGCCGCGACGTCGTCGGTTCGCACCCGTCCGTTCGCGTCCACCGGCAGCCAAGTCACCTCGAAGCCTTCGTGCTGCGCGAGGTATTGGAAGGCGTGGAGCACCGCGTGATGTTCGACCGGCGACGCAATCAGGTGCCGGCCCCGGTCGCGGAGCAGCCGGGCGGTGCCGAACACGGCGAGGTTGTTGGCTTCCGTGCCTCCGCCGGTAAAGACGACCTCGCTGGGCTTGCACCGCCACAATCCGGCCAGCCGGTAACGGGCGTCGTCCAAGGCGGCCCGGGCGGTCCGCCCCACGGCGTGAACGCTCGACGGATTGCCCCAGATCCCGTCGAGGAACGGCAACATCGCGTCGCGCACCGTCGCATCGAGCGGGGTGGTGGCATTGTAGTCGAAATAGACCGGCGGCACGGGCTGATGCTGGCGGTTCATGGCGGGCCTTTCGAGTTTCGAGTTGGACCGAACGCGGCACTCGAAACGGACTGCCATTCCAGCCATCCTCGGGCCGTGCTGATCGCCTTCAACAAGCCCTACGGCGTGCTGTCGCAGTTCACGCCGGACGGCTCACCGAACCGGCCGCTGGCGGAATTCGCGCTGCCGCCCCGGGTGTATCCGCTGGGGCGCTTGGACGCCGATTCCGAGGGACTGCTGCTGCTGAGCGATGAACCCGGCTTGAACACGCGGCTGTTGGATCCGGAGCACGGCCACCGCCGAACCTATTGGGCCCAGGTCGAACGCGTTCCCACTGACGAGGCGCTGCGGGAACTGGAGCGGGGCGTGACCATCCAG
>JBIIUN010000071.1:0-13970 GCA_044339945.1 Kapaibacterium sp. (SeqCode) | reverse complement strand
CAGCCGCCCAAGGTGGATCTCGATGCCTTCGCCCGCCGCTTCCAGGAGCCGAAGGTCGCCGCCGACCTGCTCCGGACCGGCCTCAAGCGGCCCGCCGCGTTCCTGGCGCTGGAGCACCTGCCCTTCGATTCCGGCGCGTTCCTGCCGGAGGTCGACACCGTGGCCCACAGCGATTTCCTGCCGGTGCTGGAATACGCGGCCCAACGCGGCTTCTTCGCCCGCGGTGTCGTGCGCAAGCTGTTCGAGGTCTCGGAA
Organism: Kapaibacterium sp. (SeqCode); assembly: GCA_044339945.1. GTDB lineage: Bacteria > Verrucomicrobiota > Verrucomicrobiia > Limisphaerales > UBA9464 > CAIWAH01. Next base: position 13,715 of record JBIIUN010000071.1, on the reverse strand, counting down.
ACCCAGTCCGCCCGGCCCCGCACGCTGCTGGGTGCCTGGCAGGCCCGCGAACCGCTGGCCCCGGCCGACCTGGAAGCGCTCACCGCCTGCTACGTGGAGTATCAGTTCCCGGCCCCGCCCTTCATGCGCTCGGTCATGGCCCGCTGGCTCCAGTTCCAGCCCACCAACGCGACCCCGCTGCTCATGCTCGAACAGTTGCGCCGCTCGGCGCGTTCGCCCGATGCCGAAGTGCTGCGTCTGGCCCAGCGGCCGGAGTTCAAGCTGGAGGCCCACGTCGATGACCTGCGCGTGCTGCGGACCTATGCCGAACTGCTCATGGGCGCCCACCGGATGCAGCGCTCATCGGTTTACCTGCCGCGTGCGGACCAGCTCCATCGTCTGCTCCTGGCCTTGGTTGACGCCGATCCCGAGCGCCGGGCCCTGCATGAAATGCGCCTCGCCGAGCTGAAGTGGGACCTCGGCGACGACACCGGCTTCGAGACCTTCGCCGCCCGGGCCTTCAAGTCCGGCGCGGCGGTGAAGGAAGGCGACGCCTTCTTCGGCGACAAGGGGGCACCCCGGTGGGTGCTCGCCAACCTGCTCGAACTCTATGGCCGGCGCGGAGACCTCGCCGCCCAGCAGCGCGTGCTCCGGGACGCCGTCGCCCAGCGCTATCTTGGCGAACGCGCGACCCACCGCGAACCCCGGCTGGAACTGTGGGCCCGCAAGGTGGCCGCGACGCTGACGCCGGTAGCCAACCCGCAGTGAGCGCCGGGCGGGAGTTTCCGTTCGGTCATTCGCTGGCGTTCGCATGAGCCGATTGCTCCGTTTCCTCCTCCTCGTCGTGGCGCTGGGCGCGGCGGTGGCCGCCCCGGCCCGGCCCAACTTCGTCTTCCTGCTCACCGACGACCAGCGGGCGGACACGATCCGGGCGCTTGGCAACCGGCACATCCAAACCCCGAACCTCGACCGGCTGGTGCGCGCGGGCACCAGCTTTCGCGAGGCCCACATCATGGGCAGTCCGCAGCATGGCGCCGTGTGCCAGCCTTCGCGGGCGATGTTGCTGAGCGGGCGTTCGGTGTTCCGCGTGCGCGAGGACCTGCGCGACACCGACACCTGGCCCGAGCAGCTCCGCCGGGCGGGTTATCGCACCTTCCTGACGGGCAAATGGCACAACGGCGAGGCGGCCGCACGGCGTATTTTCCCCGAGGGCCGGGCCGTTTTCTTCGGCGGCATGTCGGACCAATTCGCCATCCGGGTCGCCGACCTCGGGGCGGGCAACGTCAGCGCTAGGCGCACCGAGACGAACTTCACCGCGCAGGTCTTCGCCGATGCGGCGCTCGGATTTCTCCGGGAGCAAACCCACGGCGACCCCTTCTGCCTCTACGTCGCGTTTACCACGCCGCACGATCCGCGGACGGCGCCCGCGGAGTTCCGCCGCCGCTACGATCCGGCGACGCTCCCGCTCCCGGCCAACTTCCGGCCGCGGCATCCCTTCGACAACGGTGAGCTGGAGATCCGCGACGAGCAGCTGCTGCCCTGGCCGCGCACGCCGGCGGCGATCCGCGGCGAGTTGGCGGATTACTACGCGAGCCTCACCGCGACGGACTTCCAGATCGGGCGCCTGCTTGCGGAACTCGACCGCCGGCGCCTCACGGAGAACACGGTGATCGTCGTCGCCGGCGACAACGGCCTGGCGCTCGGGTCGCACGGCCTGCTCGGCAAACAGAACCTCTACGAGCATTCCACGCGTGTGCCCTTGGTCGTGAGCGGTCCGGGCATCCGCCGGGGCCGGCGCACGGACGCGCTGAGTTACCTGCCGGACCTTGCCCCCACGATCTGCGCGCTGGCCGGCGTCGAGGCTCCCTTTGGCAGCGAAGGCCGGGACCTCGGTCCGCTCCTGCGCGGCGAATCCGCCGCCACCGGCCGCCCCGAGGTGTTCACCGCGTATCGCCATGTCCAGCGCTCGGTCCGCGACGGTCGCTGGAAGCTGATCGAATATCCGGTGCCGGGCCGGACCCAGCTCTTCGACCTGAAGCGTGACCCGGCCGAACTTGTCGACCTCTCGGACCACGCCGCGCACCGGGAACAGCTTCGGCGGCTCCTCGGAAGCCTGCGGGAACAGCAACGTCAGTTGGGCGATCCGCTGGCGGGACCGTGACGCGGCGGCGCGACGGCCGAACCCCGGTTGCCGTGGGCGGCTTCCGTGCTTTATTCGGCCATGCTTCTGCCGCGCTTCGCCCTTGGTCTCCTGGCCGGATTCGTCCTGGCCGCCGCTGTCCCGGCTCCCTGGCCCCAATGGCGGGGACCGACCCGCGACGGTCAGGTTGCGGGCACTGACTGGCCGGCGGACCTGAAGGCCGGGCATCTGGATCGCGCCTGGCAGGTGCCGCTGGGGCCGAGCTATTCCGGACCGATCGTGGGTGAGACCGCGGTCTTCACCACCGAGACCAAGGACAAGAAGACCGAGGTCGTCCACGCGCTGGACCGACGCTCCGGACAGGAACTGTGGCGCCAGCAATGGGAAGGCGCGATGAGCGTGCCCTTCTTCGCCAAGTCGAACGGCGACTGGATCCGGGCAACGCCTGCGTTGGACGGCGACACCCTGTTCGTCGCCGGCATGCGCGACGTGCTGGTGGCGTTGGATGCCCGCAATGGCGAAGTCCGCTGGCGGAAGGATTTCGTCGCCGAGCTCAAGACGCCGCTGCCGGCCTTCGGCAACGTGTCTTCGCCCCTGATCGACGGCGAGGCGCTTTACGTGCAGTCCGGTGGTGCGGTGACGCGGCTGAAGAAGCAGACCGGCGAAGTGGTCTGGCGGGCGCTGGAAAGCCGGGACGCGATGAACGGCAGTCCGTTCTCCTCGCCCGTCCTGGCCACGCTGGCCGGCCGGCGGCAATTGGTGGTGCAGACCCGCACGGAACTCGCCGGGCTGGACCCCGACACCGGCACGGTCCTCTGGCGGCAACCGGTCGAGGCCTTCCGCGGCATGAACATCCTCACGCCTACGGTAGTGGGTGACCGCGTCGTAACCTCGGCCTACGGCGGCAAGACCCACGGCTTCGACCTCATCGCCGACGCGGGCGCGTTTACCGTGAAGGAAGCCTGGCAGTTCAAGGCCCAAGGCTACATGAGCTCGCCCGTGATCGTGGCCGGACATGCTTACCTGCATCTGCGCAACCAGCGGGTCCTGTGCCTTGAGTTGGCGACCGGCGCGGAGAAGTGGACGACCGGCGATGGCTTCGGCAAATACTGGAGCCTCGTCAACCAGGGCGATCGCATTCTCGCGCTGGACGAACGGGGTGAACTCCTCCTGCTGCGGGCGAACCCGGCCAAGTTCGACGTCATCGACCGGCGCAAGGTCAGCGACCAGGACACCTGGGCGCACCTGGCCGTCGGGCCGGGCGAACTGTTCATCCGGGATCTCGGCGGACTCTCCGCCTGGCACTGGCGAGAGACCCGCTGAGTGAAGTTCCCCAACCCCGTCAGCCGGTTACTGCTGTCGCTCTCCCGGCATGCGCATCGCCGGAATGGTCTAGACGCCGGCCAAGCTCAGGGGCGCGGGGTGATCTCACGGCGGATTGCCGCGAGCAAACGCAGGGCTCCCGGCGTGTCGCCGTGGACGCACAGGGTTCGCGGCGACAGGTTGACCCAACCGCCAGAGACCGTGGCCCAGCCGCCGCGCTCCAGCAGGCTTTGCAGGCGGGCCCGGACCGGCGCGGGCGAGGTCAGCAACGCGCCCGCCTCCGAGCGCGGCACCAAGGATCCGTCGTCCCGGTAGCCGCGATCGAGGAAGGCCTCCTCCCAGACGGTCAGCCCCCGGCTCTGTCCGAGCGCCGCCAGCCGCCCGCCGGCCAACGCATAAAGGGTCAGGCCCGTGAACTCGCGACTCACCGTCTCCACATAACACCGACCGAGGGCAGGCTCCCGCTCCACGGCGTGATACAAGGCGCCGTGCAGTTTCACGTGGTGCAACCGCACCCCTTGTTGCTCCGTGCAGCGCTGGAGTTCCCCCACCTGCGCCCGCAGCAACCGGCGCAACTCGGCCGGCGTCAGTCGCACCTCGCCGCGCCCGAAGGCACCCGCCACGCCCGGGTGGGCACCGACCTTGACCCCCATCGCCTTCGCCAGCCGGACGCAGCGCTCCATCGTCGCGACGTCCCCGGCGTGGACGCCACACGCCACGTTCACGCTGGTCACCCGGCGCATCAGTGCCCGCGTGCGCGCCGGGGGTTCGCCTTCGCCGAGGTCGCAGTTGAGGTCGCAGTTCACGCCCGCAGGTAAGCATGGAAACCGGCGGGCGGCGACGTCGGGCAACCGATCCCACCGGCGGCAGGTCGTCCCATTCGCCCCCAGCCTCCGGCCCAAGTGTTTGACTAAAGCCAAACTGTTGCCACCGTGAGCCAGGAGCTTCGACCACCCATGAATCCCCTCAAACGACTGCTGGAGTTCGTCACCCTCGTTTCACTGGTGGCCGGCGGCGGACTCCGGGCGGCCGACTGGCCCCAATACCGCGGCCCCAATCATGACGGTTCCTCCCCGGAGGCATTGCGGACCAACTGGGCCGCAGTTCCACCCAAGGTCGTGTGGAAAAAGTCCATCGCCCCGGCCTGGAGCTCGATCACCGTCAGCGGCGGGCGCGCGTTTACTCAGGCGAACCGCCGCGTCTCCGGGGTCGCCCGCGAAGTCTGCCTGGCGCTGAACGCCGACACGGGCGCGGAGCTGTGGGCCACGGCGCTGGATGACGCCATCTACCCCGACGCCGGCACCGGCAGCACGGACGGTCCCCGCTCCACCCCGACGGTCGACGGCGACCGGGTGTATGTGCTGACTTCCTACCTCAAGCTGTTCTGTCTCCGGGCGGACACCGGGGCCGTGGTCTGGAGCCGGGATTTCGTGGCCGAGTTCCCGGGGACGGAAGTGATCGACTGGCAGGGCGCCGCGTCGCCCTTGTTGGTGGGCGACCTGGTCTTCCTCAATTCCAACGTGGCGAACCGGAAGCTCACCGCCGTGCGCAAGACCGACGGCGTCACCGTGTGGAGCGGGCAGACCGACACGATGACGCACGCCTCACCGACCTACGCCACCATCGCCGGCACGCCCCAGGTGGTGTTCCTCACGGCGCGCGGCCTGGTGGGCGTGACGCCTGAGACCGGCGGCGTGCTGTGGCGGCATGGCTTCACGCCGTCGGCCACTTCCACCGCGGCGACGCCGGTCGTGGCCAGCGACTACGTATACGCCTCGTGCGCCTATGCGCTCGGCGCCTGGACCGCGCGGGTCACGAAGTTGGGCAGCACCTTCTCGGTGGGCCAGACGGACTACAAACGCAGCAGCTCCTACCAGAACCACTGGTCCACGCCGGTGCACCACGACGGTTATCTTTACAGCGTCGTTGAGCGGGGTTCGCGCAATTTCGCCTGCTTCAGCCTCGCGGGCCGGACCAACACCTGGATCAGCACGACCGTGGGCTCGGGCAATCCGGGTTTCGCTTCGCTGATCAAGGTCGGCGGCAAGCTGCTCGTCCTGACCGAACCCGGCGAACTCGTCCTGCTGGAGCCGAATCCCGCGGCCTACACCGAGATCGCCCGATACCAGGCCCTGGCCGGCACTTCGTGGAACCATCCCGCCTTTTCGAACGGCCGCATCTATGCCCGCAGCAACACGCAGATCGTGGCGCTCGACGTGGCGGCCGCGGTCGCGCCCTTGCCGGCCCTGCGCTTGGCCGCGGAACTGTTGCCCGACCTCGGTCGCTGGAAGCTCCGCGTGACGGCCGAGAACCAGTCACCGTTGACCGCCGCCGAGGCTGCGCGCGTGCAGCTGCTGCTGGCCGCCCCGCCCGTCACCGGCGCCCCGGCCTGGCAAAGTTCCGCGACCGCCTTCACTGCGCAGGGCGGCGGCCTGGAAGCCGAATTGCCCGTCCCCGCCGACTCCACCTGGGTCCGCGTGGTGGAACGCACCAGTCCCTGAACCCGCACCTGCCCACCGCATGAACCCCTTCCCGCCTACCCGCCGGCGTGCCGCCTTCACGCTCATCGAGTTGCTGGTCGTCATCGCGATCATCGCGATCCTGGCGGGACTGCTCCTGCCGACGCTCGCCGGCGCCAAGGAACGGGCCCAGCGCACCGCCTGCCTCAACAACATGCGGCAGTTCACCCTGGCGTCGCTGCTCTACGCGAATGACAACCAGCAGTTCCTGCCCCAGGGCGGCACGGACAAGGCCGACCAGAAGGACACGCACACGCCGGTCTTCTCCACGATCAACCAGACCAACCTCCTGCGCTACACCACCCAGCTCAAGGCGTTCGACTGCCCGAACCTGACCCGGTGGATGCAGAAGCCCGACTGGCGCAACCATCCCGACTACGGCATCGCCATCGGCTACCATTACCTCGGCGGCCACCCCAATTCCCCCTGGGGCCTCATCGACGGGGTGACGAATACCTGGGTCTCGCCACAGAAGGCGACCGAAGATCCGTCGCTGGTCCTGCTGGCCGACCTCAACGTGGATTCCCCCGCCTTCCAACGAATCCTCGCGCCCCACACGGCCCGTGGTCCGCGCGTCGCGGAGAACCAATACTTTGACGACCACCCCGAGGCCTACGAACAGCGTCCGGCGGACCTCGGGGCCAAGGGCGGGAACGTCGGCCTGCTCGACGGTTCGGTCCGCTGGAAGGACATCCGGCAGATGAGCCGCTACCGCGGTTCCCAGATCTGGGGCGCCGACGGTTGCTTCGGTTATTGGTGAAGGGCTGGGGTCGGGGACAACTCCGGCACCTGCCCGCGGATCAGCGTCATTTCCCGGCCCGGCGCGACCGCGCCCAGCCAGCGTCCGCCGGCGGAGAACTGCAACCAACCGCCCCCCACGCCGCGCGGCAGGCGTTCGGCACCGGCTTCTCGGCTGGCGGCCAGACTCCAGAAGGTAAGCCGGCCGGCGCCGGAGAGCACCGCCAACGTCCGGCCCATGGGCGCGAAGGCCACATCCTGCACCCCTTCGGTCAGGCCGGTGAAGGCGTTCAACCGTTCCCCGCTGCGGGCGTCCCAGACCTGGACCGTGTCGTCCCAACTGCCCGTCGCCAGCAGGTGGTTGTCGGCCGAGAACGCAACGCTGCCGACCGCCATCCGGTGCCCGGTGAAGGACCGGATGGCCTGACGAGTTGTGAGGTCCCAGAGCTTCGCCACGCGATCGATGCTACCCGTCACCAACTGGCTGCCATCCGGCGAGACGGCCAACGCCACGATCATTTCCTGGTGGCCCGCCAAGGTGAAGGTTTCGCCCCCGCGGTGCAGGTCCTGGACGATGACTTCGCCCGAGTTGAAACCCGAGACATACCAGTGCCCGTCGGCCGTCAGGATCCGCTTCGTGAGGCTTCCCGACAGATTGCTCAACGGCAGGCTGGATTGGCGTTCGCCGGTTTCCAGCGAATAGGATTCGTAGGCGGGCCCCATCGCGACCACCTGCAACGCCCGGCCATCCGGGCTGAAGCCGCCGAGTTCCAGGATGTTGGTCAGCCGTAACCGCTCGAACCCGGAACGCGCCTCCAACACGGCGACCGTCTCGTCCCCGTGGCGCACCGCCACCCAGCGTTCGTCGGGCGAGAAGGCCGGCCGCGCATTGACGTCGCCGAGCCGCGGCATGTTCCGCGTGTGAACCGCATCCCAAACCCGGATGGTGGCGTCCTTGCCGGACGAGAACAGGCGTCCGCCGTCGGGCGTCCACACCACGGACCACACCTCGCTGCCGTGGCCGCGGAAGACCCGTTCCTCGGCCAGCGTGTCGGCCTGCCAGATCCGCACCGTCTGATCATTGCCGCCGGTGGCGAGGCGCCGTCCGTCCGGCGAATAGGCCACGCACCAGACGGCCGCCCTTTCATGGATGGTTGCGCGGGCGGCCAAACGGCAACCGGCCACGTCCCAGACCATGAGCTCGCCGCCGCGCGACACCGAGGCCAGCCGGCGACCGTCCGGGGAGAACGCCAGCGCCAGCACGGTGCCCGCGCCCGGCAGTTCGCCGATCCGCTCCACCCCGGGCCAACGCCAGAGGCGCACGGAAGATCCCCACGGCCCCGTGGCCAACGTCCGGCCGTCGGGCGAGAACGCCAGCCGCCCGCCCGCCTCCTCCAAGGTCTGCCTCACGGCGAAATTCCGGTCCACCCGCTCGATGACCCCATTGGTCGCGAAAAGCAGCGCGCGCGCCCCGCGCACCAATTCACCGTCCGGGGCAAAGGCCACGCTCGACGACCAACTGGATCGGTTCGTGGTCCATCGCCCGGTGGCCAAATCGAGCAACGCGGAGGCCGGCCGGTTGCCGCCTTCCAGCGCCAGGCTCTGTTCATCCGGGGCAAGGGCAAGCGCGGCGAACAGGAGTCCCGGCTGCCGCCACTCGCGCAGCGGCTGCAAGGTGTCCACCGCCCATTCGCGGACGCTGGAATCAAAGCTGGCCGAGAACAGCCGTCGCCCGTCGCGGGTCAGGGCCAGGGCGGAGACCACTTCGCTGTGCCCGCGGATCACCCCGAGGCTGTCGCCCTGGAGCCGGTCGGCGAAATGGAACCACTCGAAGCCGCGCAGGTCAGGTGCCCCGCCGCCGGGCCGGTAGGCATTGAGCAGCTCCTCGGCCCGCCCGAAGTTGCCCGTCTCCAGCGCCTGCTGGGCGAGGTTCATGTCCGCCGCGTAAAGATTCTGCCGCGCCACCAGTTCCTTTTCCTCGATGAGCCGGCGCTGGCGGGTCTCGGCTTCCGCCTGGCGCTGCGCTTCCCGGCTTTGCTGCCGCTCCACCGTTCCCACCGCCAGGGCGATGAGCGTCAAGACGACGGTGACCAGGCCGAAACGCCGCCACCACGCGAGGCGCCGTTCATTCAGCCGCAGGCGGCGCACGGACCGGCCGGCGTCCACCAGCAGCAGTTCGCCGCGCAATTCCGCGGCGGTCGCGTGCCGCTCGGCGGCGTCCGCGGAACAGGCCCGCAGAATGATCTCGTTCAGTTCCGCGAACGCCGGTGCGTCGTCCGCAGCGAGCAGTTCGCGCGGCAGGTCCGGAAACACGTGGCGGCTGTTGCCGGTCGCCATTTCGTAAAGCACGCGGCCGAGGCTGAAGAGGTCCGCCCGCGTCGAGCCCGGTCCCTCGGGCGGAATGTAACCCTCGGTGCCGACGAACGACCGCGCCGCCCCGAGGCTCGCCACCAGCCCGACGTCGGCGAGCTTTGGCTGGCCGCCGACAAACACGAGGTTCGAGGGCTTGATGTCGCGGTGGGCGAGCCCCGCCCCGTGCAGGAATTCCAGCGCCTCCGCCATCGCGGCGCCAAGGCGGGCCGTTTCCTGCACGGGCAGCCGGTGCCGTTGGCGCAGGAGTTCGGCGAGTGTCAGCGGGACGTAATCGTCGTCGCCTTCCGCCGCCGGCACCGCGGGGTCCGCCAGCTCCATCACGTAGTAGAAGTAACCCGCGGCGTCGTTGCGGCCCACGTGGAGGATGTCCACGAGCCCGGGATGCTGCCGGGAGATCGGCTCGAACCGCAGCAGGCCGGCGAACTCGCGTTCGTAGGTGCGCTCGTGGTCGAAGCTGCGCCGCCACACGATCTTGATCGCCCGCCGGACGCCCGTGACGCTCCGGGCCAGCCACACCTCGCCGTAGGCCCCCACGCCAACCTGCCGGATCAGCTCGTGGTCGGCCACGGCCGGGGGCGGACCCGGCTTGGCGACGACAAGGGGTGGCGAAGACGACACGGCGCGTAGGCTAGGGAAACGGCCCGGCGCGGGAAGTCCCGAAGCGGACCAGGGTCGCCTCCGGGCAGCACCTGTCCACCATGTCCCCGCACACCCGTCCACCTTGTCTCCGGTCCATACACACTCGGAGTGGAGGAGCGGGTCGGGGAGATGAGGCGCTGCGCCCGGGTGGGGACGGCCCCTCTCCCCCACCCTCACCCCGCTCGTGCCTCGCAGGGTGAGGGAGGCACACGCGGACAGAGTCCAGATGCGCCCCTGCCAAACGCGCCGCCAAACGCGGGGTGGCGAACGCTTCCGGGGCGCATTACGGTGCCGACGCATGCTGTCGTTCCTCCGCTTCCTCGGCACGCTGAACCTCGCGGTCTGGCTGGGTTCGGCGATCTTCCTGACGTTCGCCGCCGGGCCGGCGTTCTTCTCGCCGGAGATGCTGTCGGTCATGCCCCGTTACCATGCGGGCCGGGCCGCGCAGATCGTGCTGTCACGCTACTTCACCTTGCAGCTGGTCTGCGCCGGGATTGCTTTCGTGCAGCTGCTGGCCGGCTGGTTCTACGCCGGCAAGGCGCCCAGCCGTTGGCAATCCGGCCTGCTGGTCACGCTGCTGGGCCTGTCGTTGGTGGGCGGCTTCTGGATGCAGCCCAAGCTGAAGGACCTCCATACGGTGATGTATGCGCCGAACACGACCCAGCCGGACAAGGACGCGGCCAAGCGGCGCTTCGGGATGTGGCACGGCGTGTCGCAGTCCGCGAACCTGCTGCTGACCCTCGGGGTCATCGGTTACTTCTGGCTGCACCTCCACGGCGGCCAACGATCCCACCGCCTTGGGCTGTCGAACGTCTGACCCGGCATTCCCGCGGCGCAGCGACGCTCGCTTCCTGCGCCCGGCTCCCGGCTGCTAATCCGTGAATTCCAGCCAGCCGAAGCGGTCCGGCGTGTGGAAGCTGCCGCTCAGCACCGGGTTCGAGGCGAGGAAGGCTTGGTGGGCGCGGTCGATGCGGTAGAGGTTCGCGCGCCACCGGGTGCCGGCCACGGGCGGTTTATCGTCGAGCGCCGTGAGCGGGATTCGCACCTCGCAGGTCCACACCTTCCGCTTCGCGTCCACCCGCACCTGCCACTCCATGCCGCTGCTCCAGCCGAAGTCGAAGTCGGGCCGGCGAATCCGCAGGTCCAGCGCCTCGTTGTTCGGCGCCCACTCGTATTCCGTGTAGTGGGTCAGCTTCGCCGGGTCGGGCGCGCAGAAGAATTCCACCACGTCCTTGTCCCACAGTGAGGCGTCCTTCACCACCCGCTCGCCCTTCATGGGCGCACCGAAGTCGTTCAGCGAAGTGAACGGGCATTCGAAGGCGAGGTAGAGGAACTTCGCCGACCAGAGCGCGCGGCAGGTCGTGCTGATTTCCGTCCGCACCCGGCCGTCCTGCGCCTGCTGCTCCAGATGGAACGGCACCGCCTGCGCCCACGCCTTGGCCCGGAGCCGGCCGTCGGGCTTGAAGTCGCGCGCAATCCGCTTCGCCTTCAGCGTGGTGAAGGGCAGCGACCGGACGAGCAGCCGGCGCGCGTTGTCGAAGTAGATCTTCCGGAGCACCTCCGGCGGCAGGCCGATGGAGCTGATGGTCCAGTCGCCCTGGATCGGCGTCATGTGCGGCCAGTTCCGGTCGGTGGTTTCCAGCCAGCGCCACTCCTTGGCGTAGAAGGCCACCGCGTCGTCGTCGGTCGGGTTCTCGCCGTCGCCGGCCGAGCCGAGGGTCAACCGGTCGTAAACCTGGAAATCGGTCGCGAACAGGATGTGGTCCTGATGCTTGAGGAACAGGCGGCGCAGCTTCTCGGGGTCGTGGCGCCCGAGCTCGGGAATCCGCGCGGCGAGGTCCGCGTGCATGTTGGGCCGGGCGTCGAGCTGGCGGTCCACCCAGTCGAGGTCCTCGGCATTGTTGGCGAAATGGACGCACACGAAGGTCGTCTGCGGATGCCGTGCGATCACGCGGTCCAGCGCCGCCAGCAACTCCGCGCGGGCGGGAAACTGCTTCGGATCGCCGAACCACCAGCTCCGATGATCCTTCAGCTCCTTCCACCGCTCGTTCTGCTGGTCGTAAGGGAGCCAGAAGGCCCGCGGATCCGCGACGTGGATGCTCACGGGCAGGCCCAGTTCACCGCAACGTCGCCACACGCCGTCGAGCTTGGGATCGTCGATGCGCAGCAACCGGCCCTGGTCGTCGCGCAGGAACAGGCCGAGGCGCTTGTATTCCTTGAGTCCGGCGGCGCCCAGCGCGTGGGCGCGTTCCACCTGGCGGACGGCGCGCTCGGCAAAGTCGGGTTCGTCCCAGCCCGCGAAATCGAGGTTGAAGTAAAGCACCGCCCGGCCGGGCGCGAGCCGTTCGGTCAATGCCCGGTTCCGCTCGAAGGCGGAAAGTTCGCCCGGCTTCGCGGTGACCGTGCCGCCGCTGAGATTCACCCCCACGCCGATCCCGGCGCGGTCCATGATCCGCAACCAGCGTGTGAGGTGTTCCTCGGTGCCGTTGACGTGCTGGTGCAAGTCGATGATCCGGTGCTCGCGGCGCCAGGCATTGCCGGGCCAGGGAGTCCCCATCTTGTCCGCGGCCGCCGACAACACGCCGGAAACGCCAACTAATCCGGCAAGCGCCAAGCCACCGAAACGACCGCCGAGGGGGAATCGCATGGCCGAACAGGAATGCACCCGCAGCGGGCTGGCGAGCGAAAGATTGCGGCCAAGCTGACTCTGGGTGCCGCGCCTCAAAGTGCGGCCGGCGTCCCGCCGGCAGTCCCGGCGGCCGCACCCTGGCTCCCTCGCTCAACCGACCGCGTGATCTGGCGGGATAGGCTGCATGAATCCGCTGGCGAAAAGGATGCAAACCCCTCAAATCGAAGAACAAGCTCACTGCGCCGCTCTGGGTGAAGCCGGGATAGGCTTCACCGCGGCGCGGCTCAACAACACTGTTAGGCGTCCTATCACCCTTATGAACATCCAGAGGTTGCTTGAGACGCCGGTGTCGTTAAGCGTCGCCTTCGGCGTGAGCAAGCATCCAATCCATCCGGTCGTTCGGGTCGCGATTTGGCTACTGCGCTGGCCCTTTTATCTCGGCCCGATATTGATGGGGTTGGGCGGAGGCATTCACCCACATTACGCCCCGCCTCTCCAGAAGGAGTTCTACCGGCCGATCTTCGCGATGCTCTGGGCCGTCCTTGCCTTGCTCCCATTTATTCTCATCCGGCGGCGCATCCCCTTTGTCATTTACTGCGTGGCTTTTTGCGTCGTTGGCGGTTGGATGCTTTACGACCTCGTCGTTCCGTTCCGGTATGTGTCTCCAGACTTTCACGGAGAGATTAACGATCCCGGTGGCAGCTACACTATTCGCGGCTCGACGAGTATGGGTTACGACTACTGGATTACTCGTTTCGTCCCTTCCAGCTTTGAGAGTTGGCTGCTGCTGGCGTCTTACGTCTGGCCATTCCTCCTCGGTTTGGTTTATCACTTCTTGTATGTGCGAGGTCGCCGGAACGCCTCCTGAGAAACTACCCGCGGAAGTCATTGGGCGGGAACGAGGGTGAGGCCGAGGGCGGCGGCGGAATGCGGGAGGCGGGCGAGCTTCTTCCGTTTCTGCCGGGCCTCCGCCTGGGCGCCCTCAGCCCAGCCCGCCAACGCCGGCAAGAGTCCCCGAATCAGTTCGGTAGCCGCCCTTTTGGACTGCGGGGGCATGACCCCGCTTTTCCTTCACCGCGATTCGTCACCGCGATGCCGAATGATCCCCGACGGTGGAGCCAAAGCGCCGTCGTGCCGGCGCAGTCCAAAGGGCCGCCGCCCGAACCACGGTATGGCGGCGCTGCCGCGCCGCCGGGAATCACCCTGGGTTTTGGAAACCCATCCCTGCGCAGAGCGATTACGGCGCTTCCCGCCGGTTCCGGCCCGCAATCGTCAGGATGGCCGGCAGCACCGTCAGGCCGGCGAGCATGCAGGTCGTGGTGCCGGCGCCCAGCACCCAGCCGAGGCTGCTGATGCCCTGGTGGTCGGCGATGAC
>JBIIUN010000466.1:0-3872 GCA_044339945.1 Kapaibacterium sp. (SeqCode) | reverse complement strand
TTTTCCAAACTTCGGCCGGGCGGAAACGGCGGACCGATTGCCGCCGGCCGCGGATCGCACCGTGGATTTCACCCAGGACATCCAACCGATCTTCACCCGAGCGTGTTTCTCCTGCCACGGCCCGGAAAAACAGCAGGGCGGTTACCGGCTGGACTCGCCCGCCGCCGCGCTCCGGGGCGGCGAAACGTATTCACCGGCCATCAAGCCCGGGGACAGCGCGGGCAGCCCGCTGATCCAGCTCGTGGCCGGCCTGGTCCCGGACACCAAGATGCCCGCCAAGGGTGATCCGCTGACCGCGGCGGAGATCGGACTCCTGCGCGCCTGGATTGACCAAGGGGCGAAGTTCCCTGCGGACGCCCTGGCGGAAGCCGACCCGCTCAAGTCGCACTGGTCCTTCCAGCCCGTGCGCCGGCCGGCCGTGCCCGCGGTCGGAAAACGTCCGGCGAAAAACGCGAGCCCCCTGGACGCCTTCATCGGCGCCCGGCTGGCCGAAGACAAACTCGCCCCGTCGCCCGAGGCGGATCGGACCACGCTGATCCGGCGACTGTATTTCGTCATGCTCGGCCTGCCGCCGACGCCCGAGGAGGTCGCGGCGTTTGTGGCCGACCGGAAACCCCAGGCCTTCGAGCGGCTGGTGGACCGAGTGCTCGACGATCCGCGCTACGGCGAACGGTGGGGCCGGCATTGGCTGGACGTGGTGCGTTTCGCCGAGAGCAACGGCTTCGAGACGAACCGCGAACGGCTCAACGCCTGGCGCTACCGCGACTACGTCATCGCCGCCCTCAACGACGACAAGCCCTACGACCAATTCATCCGCGAACAGCTCGCCGGCGACGCCCTCGGCGCGGAGGTAGCGACCGGCTTCCTCGTCGGCGGACCGGTGGACATCGTGAAGAGCCCCGACGTCGCCCTCACCGCGCAGCAGCGGGCCGACGAACTCGACGACATGGTGGGCACGACCGGCACGGCCTTCCTCGGCCTGACGACCGGTTGTGCGCGTTGTCATTCGCACAAGTTCGACCCGATCTCGCACCGCGAATACCACGCCCTCGCGGCCATCTTCGCCGGCGTGCAGCATGGCGACCGGGCGCTGCCATTGCCGGCCGACCAGCAGGCGAAGCTGGCGCAGGCCGACCAACGCATCCGGGAACTGGAGGGCAAACTCGTGCCGTTCCTCCCGCAACCGGCGGCGCCGCCCCGCGACGGCAAACGCCGGCCGGCGGTGAACTTCGCCGCCAACGAGGACGCCTTTGCGCCGGTCGAGGCCAAGTTCGTGCGCTTCACCATCCTGGCCACCACCGGCGGCGAACCCTGTTTGGACGAACTCGAAGTCTGGGCCGGCGACCGCAACGTCGCGCTGGCGGCCCACGGCACCCGGGCTACCGCGTCGGGCAGCCTCGCGGGCTACGAGATCCACAAGCTGGAACACCTCAACGACGGCCGCGGGGGCAATGGGCGTTCGTGGATTTCCAGCGAGGCGGGACGCGGCTGGGTGCAGCTCGAATTCCCACGGGCCGAACGGATCAGCCGGGTCGCCTGGGGCCGGGATCGCGAGGGCCAATTCAAGGACCGGCTCGCGACCCAGTATCGGATCGAAGCGGGGCTCACGACGAACGACTGGCAGCGCGTCGCCAGCTCGGACGACCGCGAACCCTTTGCGGGCAAGGCCGAGCCACCGCCGGGCCCGGTCTACCAGTTTGCGGGCCGCCCGGAGGCGGAAGCTGCCCAGGGCAAACAGTGGCTCGCGGAACTCGAACAAGTTCGCCGGCAGCGCGCCGAATGGGCCAAGGCCCCGGCAATCTACGCGGGCAACTTCACACAACCGGGAGTCACGCACCGGCTGCATCGCGGCGATCCGTTGCAGCCCCGCGAGGCCGTGGCGCCGGGGACGTTGGCGATCTTCCATCCGCTGACGTTGGCGACCAACACCCCCGAGCAGCAACGCCGCCGGCAGCTCGCCGACTGGATCGCCAGCCCGGAGAATCCGCTGACCGCCCGGGTGATCGTGAACCGTCTCTGGCAGCATCATTTCGGCGTCGGCCTCGTGAGCACGCCGAATGACTTCGGGAAGAACGGCGCCCGGCCAACCCACCCGGAGCTGTTGGACTGGCTCGCCAGCGAATTGGTCCGCCCGGAAGTAAAGCCCCCCATCGGCCCAACAGTCCGCCCGTGGTCGCTCAAGCATCTTCACCGGCTCATCCTCACGAGTGCCACCTGGCGCCAGGCGAGCATGCCGCGTCCCTCAGCCCTGAAGGTGGACGCCGGCAGCCGGCTGCTCTGGCGTTTCCCGCCGCGGCGGCTGGAAGCCGAGGGCATCCGCGACAGCATCCTCGCCGTCAGCGGCAACCTCGACCGCACGCCCGGTGGGCCGAGCTTCTACCTGCACGAGGTGGACCGGGAGAATGTCTACCATTACCGGCCCAAGGAAGAGTTCGGCCCGGCCGACACCCGCCGCATGGTCTATGCGTTCAAGGTGCGCATGGAGCAGGACGGCATCTTCGGCGCGTTCGACTGTCCCGACGGCAGCTTGGTGATGCCGAAACGCAGCGCCTCGACCACCCCGTTGCAGGCACTGAACCTGTTCAACAGCCGCTTCATCCTCAGCCAAGCCGAGGCGTTCGCCGCCCGGTTGCGCCGCGATGCCGGCGAGGACCTCCCGGCCCAGGTCCGGCGGGCCTGGCAACTGGCCTTCAACCGGGCGCCCAGCCGGGCTGAGGCCCGGGACGCCGTCGCCTTTGCCCGGGCGGAAGGCACGCCGGCGTTGTGCCGCGCGGTGCTGAACGCGAACGAATTCCTCTTCCTGCCATGAGCGCCCCGCAGCCCAACTTCCGCAGCCCGCTGCTCAACCGCCGCCGTTTCTTCGCGGACACCGGCATGGGCCTGGGCGCCATCGCACTCACGCACCTGCTCAGCCGGCAGGGCCTGCTCGCGGCCAACGTCGCGGGCAAGGAACCCTTCCGCCCGCTCATCCAGCCCGGCCAGCCCTACGCGCCGCGCGAGACGCACTTCGCGCCCAAGGCGAAGAACGTGCTCGTGATCTTCTGCAGCGGCGCGTGCAGCCAGCTCGACACCTTCGACTACAAGCCCGAGCTGATCCGCCGGCACGGCCAGCCGATGCCCGGCCAGGAAAAGCTGATCACCTTCCAGGGCGAACAGGGCGCGCTCGCGAAGAGTCCCTGGGAATTCAAGCCGCGCGGACAGAGCGGCAAGATGATCTCCGAACTCGTCCCGCAGATCGGCGCGCTGGCGGATGACCTGTGCTTCATCCACTCGATGCAGGGGAAGACCAACACCCACGGTCCCGGCGAGAACTTCATGTCCACCTGCAACACGCTCGACGGGTTCCCCAGCCTTGGTGCTTGGGTCACCTACGCGCTGGGCAGTGCGGACCAGAGCCTGCCCTCCTACGTGGCGATCCCCGATCCGCGGGGCAAACCCCAGAACAGCGTGAACAACTGGGGCCCGGGTTTCCTGCCTGCCGCCTTCCAGGGCACGGAATTCAACGCCACGAACCCGATCCGTAACCTCGCGCGCCCCGCCCACGTGCCGGCCCCAAGCGACGCCGCGACGCGGAAGTTCCTGCAACGCCTGAACGAGGAGCATGCCGCGCGGTTTCCCGGCGACTCCGAGCTGGCCGCGCGGATCGCGAGCTACGAACTCGCCGCCCGCATGCAACTCACGATCCCGGAGGTGGCCGACCTCGGCAACGAGCCGGCCCACATCCTGAAGCTCTACGGGGCGGACGAAGGCGGCTCCAAGCTTAACGAGACCCGCGCCGCCTACGCGCGGAATTGCATCCTCGCCCGTCGCCTGATTGAGCGGGGCGTGCGGTTCGTCCAGCTCTTCAACGGCGCCTACCAGACCGGCGGCGA
>JBIIUN010000070.1:0-14028 GCA_044339945.1 Kapaibacterium sp. (SeqCode) | reverse complement strand
TTCGAGCAGTTGGGCTAACGGCAGCCGGCCAAAGTTGGTGCTGGCGTAGGCGAGCGTGGCCAGTTCGCCGGGAATGCCGACGGCCAGCGCACCGTCCTGGCTGAGTTTGGCGTCCGCCTTTCCATCGCGGAGGAACATGTCGCGCGTCGCCGCCGCGGCGGCGGTTTCCCGGCCGTCGAGCGTGATCAGGCGCCCGTCGGCCAGGCGAAGCGTGAGGAAACAGCCGCCGCCGATGCCGGAGTTGTGGCCGTCCACGACGCCCAGCGTAAGCGCGCAGGCGATGGCGGCATCCACGGCGTTGCCACCGGCCCGAAGCGCGTCGAGACCGGCCTGGGTGGCGATGGGATTGACGGTGGCGACTATGCCGCGCCGGGCCGAAGGCGACTCCCACGGGCTCGGCGAAGTCGTGGCGCCCAGGCCAGAAATCGTGCCGAGGAGGAGAAAGAGGGTTAAGGCGTGCCGCTTCATTTCCGAAGTCAGGATGAACAAAATGCCCGTTGACCGCGACGGCAACTTACCTATCGTCGCATCCTGATACGTCAATACGTTGGCGTGACAGTCATCATCAAATCACGAAGTTCATGAGCAAACGTTTCATCTTCTCGTCTGAGTCCGTCGGCGAAGGCCATCCCGACAAGGTTGCCGATACCATTTCCGATGCGGTGCTCGACGCCTGCCTCGCGCAGGACAAGTTCAGCCGCGTGGCGTGCGAGACCTATGTGAAGTCCAACATCGCCATCGTCGGCGGCGAGATCACCACCAAGGCCAAGCTCGACTTCGTGAAGATCGCCCGCGACGCCATCCGCGACATCGGCTACGTGAACGACGACGACGTGTTCCACGCCGACAAGGTGTTCGTGAACGTCATCGTGACCCAGCAGTCCCCCGACATCGCGCAGGGCGTCGACGCGAAGGCCGCCAAGGGCAAGAAGAAGGCCGAGCAGGGCGCCGGCGACCAGGGCCTGATGTTCGGCTACGCGTGCAACGAGACCCCCGAGCTCATGCCCACGCCGATCATGTTCGCGCACCGTCTCGGCCGCGAGCTGACCAAGATCCGCAAGGCCGGCAAGAAGGCTCCGTGGCTCCGCCCCGACGCGAAGTCGCAGGTGTCCGTCGTTTACGAAAACGACCAGCCCGTCGCCATTTCCAACGTCGTCATCTCGACGCAGCACGCCGCCGATGTCGAACACGCGACCATCGAGGAATTCTGCATCGAGGAGATCATCAAGAAGGTTCTCCCCAAGAATTTGCTCACCGCGAAGACCGAGTATCTGATCAATCCGACCGGCAAGTTCGTCGTCGGTGGACCTCAGGGCGACACCGGCCTGACCGGCCGTAAGATCATCGTGGACAGCTACGGTGGCTGGGGCCGTCACGGTGGTGGCGCCTTCTCCGGCAAGGACCCGAGCAAGGTGGACCGCAGCGCCGCCTACATGGGCCGCTACGTCGCCAAGAACATCGTGGCCGCCGGTCTCGCGAACCACGCCGAGATCCAGTTCGCCTACGCCATCGGCTATCCCGAACCCGTCAGCGTGTATGTGAACACCTTCGGCACCGCCCAGGGCGGATTGACCGACGAGGCCATCACCAACGCCGTGCAGGAAGTCTTCAGCTTCAAGCCCGCCGACATCGTGAAGCAGCTCAACCTGCTCCGCCCGATCTATTCCAAGACCACGAACTACGGCCACTTCGGCAAGATCGACGCCGACCTGCCGTGGGAAAAGACCGACAAGGTCGCCGCGCTCAAGAAGGCGGTTAAGTAACTCCCCTTAACGAAGGGCCGAAGGGCAATCCTCTTCGGCCCTTCAACATTTCAACCTTTTACCTTTCACAGAACACCTATGGCCAAAGCCAAAAAATCCGCCGCCACCGCCGCCCTTGCAGACGTCGCCGCCGCGCTGCCCAACCTCGCCGCCTTCGCGGCCAATACCCCATCGGGCAAGGACTTCATCGTTCGCGACTTCGCCCTCGCCGAATGGGGCCGCAAGGAATTAGCCGTCGCCGAGCACGAGATGCCCGGCCTCATGTCCGTCCGGAAGAAGTATGCGAAGACCAAGCCCCTGAAGGGCGTCCGCATCACCGGTTCGTTGCACATGACCATCCAGACCGCCGTGCTCATCGAGACGCTCGTCGCGCTCGGGGCCAACGTCCGCTGGGCGAGCTGCAACATCTTCTCCACCCAGGACCACGCCGCGTCCGCCATCGCCGCAACTGGCACGCCCGTCTTCGCCTGGAAGGGCGAGACGCTCGAAGAATACTGGGAGCTCACCCTCAAGGCCGTCCTCTTCCCCGGCGACCTCGGTCCCGAACTCGTCGTCGATGACGGCGGCGACGTGACCCTGCTCATCCACAAGGGCTATGAACTCGAGAAGGGCGACAAGTGGGCCGACTCCAAGAGCGGTTCGCACGAGGAACAGGTCATCAAGAACCTCCTCAAGCGCGTCGCGAAGGAAAAGCCCGGCATCTGGACCAAGATCGTGAAGTCCTGGAAGGGCGTCTCCGAGGAGACCACCACCGGCGTCCATCGCCTCTACAAGTTCGCCGAACAGGGCAAGCTCCTCGTTCCCGCCATCAACGTGAACGACTCCGTGACCAAGTCGAAGTTCGACAACCTCTACGGCTGCCGTGAATCGCTCGCCGACGGCATCAAGCGCGCCACCGACGTCATGCTCGCCGGCAAGGTCGCCGTCGTCTGCGGCTACGGCGACGTCGGCAAGGGCTCGGCCCATTCGCTCCGTGCCTACGGCGCCCGCGTCATCGTCACCGAGATCGACCCCATCAATGCCCTCCAGGCCGCGATGGAAGGCTTCCAGGTCAACACCATCGAAAGCACCCTCGGCGTCGGCGACATCTACGTCACCACCACCGGCAACTGCGACATCATCACCGTGGACCACATCCTCGCGATGAAGGACCAGGCGATCGTCTGCAACATCGGCCACTTCGACAACGAGATCCAGGTGGACAAGCTCAAGTCGACCAAGGGCGTGACCATCGAGAACATCAAGCCGCAATACGACCGCTACCACCTCCCTGGCAACAAGAGCATCTACCTGCTCGCCGAAGGCCGCCTCGTGAACCTCGGCTGCGCCACGGGCCATCCGTCGTTCGTCATGTCCAACTCGTTCACCAACCAGACGCTCGCGCAGATCGACCTCTGGACGAACAAGGACAAATACGAGAAGACGGTCTATCGCCTGCCCAAGAAGCTGGACGAGGAAGTCGCCCGCCTGCATCTCGAGAAGATCGGTGTCGTGCTGACCAAGCTCACCAAGTCCCAGGCCGAATACCTCGGCGTCGCCGCCGACGGCCCCTACAAGCCCGAGCACTACCGCTACTGATCCCTCGGTAGGGCCGAGTTGCTGCTCGGCCGACACTTTCAAGGCGGGCGACCTAAAGGTCGTCCGCCTTTTTCGTTCCGCGTAACGATTTCACCGCCGAAGCGTGGAAACGTCGTTGGTCGAGAAGCGGACGTAGGGGAAACACTCCGGGATGTGCGAATCCCAGACCCGGTGCGGGCTCAGGAACCAGCCGCCGGAATCCTTCGCGGGCGCAGCTTCCTTGTAGGCATTGAAGCGCGACAGATCGATGCGCCACACGGCTCCGTCCTTCGGGGCACCGGGCTGGCCGTCGGGGCTGAGCCATTTCATGCCGGCCCACGGGAAGGCGAGCTCAACGGTCCAGCCGCGGTCGCGGTCGGAATCGTTGTTGAGGGTGCCGTCGATGAAGACGGCGGTGCGTTTGCCGGGGAAGTGCCAGTCGAAGTGCCCGAGGCGCGGCCCGCGCGGATGCGTGGTGAAACCAACCCCGTTGAACGGGCGCAGGTTCTTCCGGGCGAATTCTGGCGCCGCTGCGAAGCCCGCCGGAACGTAGGCGGACTCCCAGAGGAAAAAGACCTCGTAGGTGGTGTTCAGGGCGTTGATCTCGAACTCGTAGTAGGCATCGGGACCTGCGATGAAAACTTCGAGGTCGTTCTCCTCGTAGATGGGCGAATTGTTCGCCGTGAACTTCGCCCGCACGAACGGTTCCTCCACCCGGATGCCGAGGTAGAGGTTCTGGTCGTCCCAAAGAATCTTGGCCCGGGTATCGTGAATTGTGGGCGCGCCGGTGAGCACATCCACATAGCGGGCCGACTCCGGGGCGAGCCGCCAGCCAGGTTCGTCGAGTCGACCGTCGATCTCCGGGGCGACCGCCACGCGGTGGGCGGTGTAGCGGGTGATGCCGTTTTCGGGGCAAGGCAGCTTGGAGCGATCCGCCGGTCCCTCGGCCGCCGTAACTCCTGAGTAGACGACCGCCGCGGCCAACCAAACCAAAGGCTCCCTTGTTCCAATGCTCATCCGGCGCGGAGCCTGTCGCCATTCGTCCCGCAGGACAACGGCAGTTCCGTTATGCCGGCGGCGTGGTTGGGAGGTGTGAATCGCCCCGGACGAAATCGTTCGACCGCACTGCGCGCTCGCCAAGCCGGGGCGCCGCGGCAGACTTCTGGCACCTGCCATGCGCCGCCTGCTGCTTTACCTCCTTCTTGCCCTGGCCGCGGACCGTTCCGCCCGCCTCCACGCCGCGCTGCCGGCGACCGGCAACTTCGCCCGCACCAACCTCGTCGCGTGGTGCATCGTGCCCTTCGACACGCAGAAGCGCGGCCCGGAGGAACGCGCCGCGATGCTCGACCGCCTCGGGGTGAAGCGCCTCGCCTACGACTGGCGCGCCGAGCACATCCCGAGCTTCGACGCGGAGGTCGCGGCGATGCGGAAGCACGGCATCGAACTCACCGCGTGGTGGTTTCCTGCCGCGCTCAATGACGAGGCGAAGGCGATCCTCGCCTGCCTGGAGCGGACCAAGGTTCATCCGCAGCTCTGGGTCACGATGGGCACGGAGCCCGAACCCGACGCCGCGAAGTTGGCGGCCAAGCTGGACGGCGCCGTGACGACGCTGGCCCCGATCTGCGAAGCCGCAGCGAAGCTCGGTTGCACCGTGGCGCTCTACAATCACCTCGGCTGGTTCGGTGAGCCGGCGAATCAGGTCGCAATCATCGCGAAGCTCAAGGCGGCCGGGCACACGAATGTCGGCAGCGTCTACAATTTCCACCACGCCCACGCGCACCTTTCCGACTTCGCGGAACAGTTCCGCATCCTTCAGCCGCACCTGCTCGCGCTGAACCTGAACGGCATGGTCCGTGACGGCGACAAGGCGGGGAAAAAGATCATCCCGCTGGGCACCGGTGACGAGGAGGTGCGCCTGCTCCAGATCGTGAACGCCAGCGGCTGGCGCGGCCCGGTCGGGATCATCGGCCACACCGAGGAGGACGCCGAGGTGAAGCTGCGGAAGGAGCTCGACGGCTTGGAGAAGCTCGCCCCGCTAGTGGGACCGGCGCCCTCGCCTGTCTCAGGCCCGCGGACGCCCTCGTCCGCCGGAGCGCCGATCTCCGATCCGGCGCGAGCCGATGGGAACCAACGTGCCGGATCGGAGACCGGCGCTCCGAAGAAAGCCGCGGGTGAACCCGCCATCTCCGGCCGCGAACCGGCGTCGCAGGGCGAGAAGGATTGGGTGGACAACCGCTGGCAGGACACGGACGTGGGGCCGTTCCTCGCGTCAAACCTGCGCCTGCCCGACGGCTCGGTAATCGCCAAGGCGCTGACGATCCGCGTGGGCGAGCACGGCGAGGGCGCGGTGGTTTACGACACGGAAACCTGCACGCTGCGCGCGGCGTGGACGGGCGGGTTCCTGACGTTCGATGCGGGAAGGTTTGGGTTGATCGGAATGCCGAAAGCGGGTGGAGAGTGGGTGTTCTCTGACAGCAAGGTCACAGTTTCTGAAATCAGCAGCGCACCCCATTTTGCCGGCGTCGGCGTCGGCGAAGGACGGGTTGTGTTGCAGTATTCTGTGGATGGAACACGCGTCCTTGAACTGCCGGGACTCGAGGATACTTCGGCTGGTCCCGTGGTTCGTCGCGTGTTGTCGGTTGATCCACACAGCAAGCCGTTACGCTTGCTTGCGGTCGCGGACTTGAGAGGGCAACGGCAGGTTTCACAAACCGGCGAACGAGAATTTGTAGTGGAAGTCAGCGACGGAAAAAACTCTTCCGTCATGGTTGTGGCAGGGCTCTCGATCGAAGCCCTCGCGAAGCGCGGTGGTGATACTGAAGGCCCGGTGGCTCTTTCCTTGGATGCGGCTGATCGCCTGTTGATGTTCTCGGTTCTTCGCTGGCAAGGGCCTGCTTCGAAAAAGGGGGACTTCCTGCGGGCTCTAACCAATTCACTGCGATCCGAGCACCTGAGCAATTTGCATCCCAAGGCCAACTCCCCCCACTGGCCTACCCTCACCACCCGCGGCCAGCGCGGAGCCGACGCCGACTTCCTTGCGGTGGACACGCTCACGCTGCCTTACGACAACCCGGCGAAGGCACTCCTGTTCGCCTCGGGCATCGACTTCACGCCGGACGGCGCGGGATACGTCTGCACGATTCACGGCGACGTGTGGCGCGTGACGGGCATTGACGATTCCCTGCGCGAACTGAAGTGGCAGCGCTACGCCACGGGCCTGTTCCAGACGCTCGGCCTCAAGGTGCGCGACGGCAAGGTGTTCGTGCTTGGCCGCGACCGCATCACCCGCCTGCACGACGAGAACGGCGACGGCGAGGCCGACTTCTACGAGAACTTCTTCGACGGCATCGCCACCTCGACCGGCGGGCATGATTACGTGACCTGCCTCGAAACGGATGCCGCGGGCAACTTCTACTATGTGGACCCCCTCGGCCTCCACCGCGTCGCCGCCGACGGCAGCCGCCAGGAGACGTTGGCGACCGGCTTCCGCAATCCCAACGGCATGGGCGTGCGGCCAGACGGACAGGTCCTCACCGCCGCGCCGCAGCAGGGCACCTGGACGCCGTCGTCCGGCATCTGGGAAGTCCGCCCGGATAACATCGGCCTCTACGGCGGCTACGGTGGGCCGAAGGTCACCGCCACGCGGCCGCTTGGCTACGACGCGCCACTGTGCTGGCTGCCGCATGGCGTCGACAATTCCAGCGGCTCGCAGGTGTGGATTCCGCCCGGGCAATGGGGTCCGCTGGGCGGCCAGATGTTGCACCTGCTCTGGGGCCGTTGCACCGCGATGCTCGTGCTGCGGGATGAGATGGGCGGCACATCTCCGGCGGTGAATGGCGCCGCGGTGCCGTTGCCTGTGAAGTTCCTGAGCGGGCCGAACCGGGCGACCTTTAATCCCAAGGACGGCGCGCTCTACGTCGCGGGCAGCACCGGTTGGCAGACCAGCGCAGTGAAGGACGGCGCGCTCCAACGGGTGCGGTTCACTGGCAAGACGCCCGGCTTGCCCGTGCGCTGGGCGGTGAAGCCGGGCGGCTTGGAACTCACGTTTTCGCGGCCGGTGGATCCATCGACCGCGGCCGATCCCGGCAGCTACGGCTTCAAGCAATGGAACTACCGCTATGCCGAACAATACGGTTCTAAGGATTGGTCCGTCGCCGACCCGCAGAAGGAAGGCCGCGACGAAATCCCGGTGAAATCCGCAAAGGTGCTGGCCGATGGCCGGACGGTCTTCCTGGCGCTGCCCGGCTTGCAGCCAGTGATGCAGTTCGAGCTGAAATACAACGTGGACGCCACGGACGGCGGCAAGGCCCTCCGCGGCTCCCTGTGGGGTTCGATCAATCGGGTCCCCTGAGGCGGTTGCTCACCGCTGGTAGTGCCGGTTTTCCAGCACATACCAGTCCTCGACCTTTTGCCGGGCCCAAGGTGTCTTCCGGAGAAACTTCAGGCTCGAAGTCATTGTCGGATCGAACATGAAACAGCGGATTGGGATGCGATGGGCCATCTCTTTCCACCCGTGCCGGTCCACCAGCGTCTTGATGATGGTCTCCAGCGTGATGCCGTGCAGCGGGTCGTTGGGATGCGTCCGCGGCGCGGCCGGTGCCGGGCTTTCCGGTGGCTTCGCGGGCGTTGGCAGCCCCGATGGCGTGGGTTCGGTCACTTGGCGGCCCAATCGAGGGCGGCGTGGATTTCGTCCGGTGAAAAGATGGTCGGCATTTCGCGGGGCGGTTTCGAGGAGTCCTTGGAGTAAACCAGCACCAGCGGCACGCCGCGGCGCTTGAAGCGCTTCAACTCGGCGGCGATCTCGGGATCGGCATCGGTGAAGTCACCTTCCAGCGTCACGAAACCGCCCGCCTGGAGCCGTTCGACCGTGGACTCGATGTTGAGAGACCGCGCCTTGTTGAATTTGCAGTTGGCGCAGTTGTCCGCCGTGAAGTCCACGAGGATGGGTTTGCCGGCGGTCTTCGCGTCCGCGACGGCGGTCTTGGACCAGGGTTGCCACGCAATCTTGGGCTTCTTCTGGTTGGCCGGAGTGCGCCAATCGAGCATGCCCTCCAACAACCCGAAGTAGCCACCGCCCAACAGCAGCAGCGCCACCGCCCCGGCGATGGCCGGCTTCTGGGCGCGCTGGGCGAATTCACCCCAGGTCCACGCCGCCGCCGCCACCAGCACCAGGAACAGGCCGAACCAAAGCACGCCGGAGGCGCCCATGCGGTTGGCGGTGAACCAGAACATCCACACGGCGGTTCCGAGGATGGGGAAACCCATCGCCGTCTTGAACCGGACCATCCAGTCGCCGGGCTTGGGCATGAGCTTGAGCCAAGCCGGTTGCCAGCAAAGCAGCACGAACGGCAGCGCCAGGCCGAGGCCGACCGTCAGGAAAACCAGCACGAGGATGGCGGGCGGTTGGGTGAACGCGAAGGCCACGGCGGTCGCCAAAAACGGCGCGGTGCAGGGCGTCGCCAGCACCGCGGCCAGGACGCCATTGAAGAACGCACCCTGGGCGCCTTCGCGGGCGATGACCTGGGTGGCCGAGGTCATGGCATTCCCACTCAGGGTGACCTCAAACACGCCGAAGAGGTTTAGCGCGACCAAGACCATTAGGACGCACATGACGACCCGGAAGATCGGGCTCTGGAACGCCGTGCTCCAATTGGCATCGCCGCCGGCCGCTTGGACCCCAAGGAGCACCAAGGCGAGCACCAGGAAACTGCTAAGCACCCCGAGGCCGTAGACCAGTCCCAGTTTGCGCACCCGTTTCGGGTGGTTGCCCGCCTGCCGCACGAAGCCCAGCACCTTGAGCGCAATCACCGGCAGGACGCAGGGCATGATGTTCAGGATCAAACCGCCCAGCAGCGCCGCGCCCAGCATCGGCACCAAGGCGGCCCAGGAGAAGGGTTCGGCCGTCGGCGTCACCGCGGCCGGGCGAATCGGCAAATCCACCTCAATGCCATTGCGCTGAGGTGTATTGGGTTCGCTAACCAGCAAGCCTTTGAGGCGGTTCGGCCAGTCAACCTCACCCTTGTTGATGAATTTCCGGAGGCGAACCGTGCCCGCCGCTGCGCCGGCAACGGATTCCGTCTTCGCCAAAATCTCGAAGGAGTTGTGCTCGTAGGCGTAGAAATCCGCTGCTTTGGCTGCGGTCGGCCATTCGATCAGGACGGTTCGCTGATCGCCTTCCTCGGTGGACTCCCAGCGCGCCACGGCCACGTCGGGCGTTCCCGTGACCGGCAACGCCGCCAAGGCCGCGAGAATCCTTCCTTTGTCAGGAGATGCGACCGAACTGGAACCGATGGTGAGCTTGGCAGTGACCTCGGCCCGGCCGGGGATGCACTCATGCTGGCATTCCAACCAAGTGACCCGCCCCGAGAGTTCAATCTCGCCCAGCGGCGCGTTGGTCGCAATCCGCAGTGGGATTAGCAGCAGGGTGGTGCCTTCGTAAATCTGGGTGATTCCCGACGGCTCCGTCAGTTGGCCCGGAACCGGCCAAAGAATCTCTCCGGCGGTGATCCCGGGTGGCAACTTCCACATGAGCTTGGTGCGGGTCCCCGGGCCTCCGGGTTCGCTTGGGTTGCGCCAGTAAGTGTGCCACCCCGGGGGGGAGGTTACTTCAAGGGCAGCATGGACGGTTGAGCCGGGGGTGGCCGCCGAGTCTTCGACGAGCAACCGGACTTGGGTTTGGGCCTGACCAAATGCGAGCACGGGCCAGAGGGCCACCAGCAAGAGCCAGCGAAAAACTCGCCAGGTGAGATTCACAGGTTGAGACATGTGCTAGGAACGTTGAATGACCGCAAGTATTCGGCCCCGTGACGCCACCCCAATCACCAACGAAAAAGGCGCGGCCCTAGGGACCGCGCCTGCAAAGTTGTGGACGAACGATTACTTGCGATTACGACGACCGAAGAGGGCGCCGGCCAAACCAACCCCAGCCACGCTGAACAAAGCGATGGTGGAGGGCTCAGGAACAACCGGACCAGCACCACCGGAGAGGTTCTTCAGACCCCAAGTGCCACCGTTCTTTTCCCAGAAATCGTTCAGGCTAGAACCAACGGAAGGAACCGCGTCACCCGCGATCAAACCAGCGATGTTAGCGCCACCGATGCCGCTGAACTGAACCGCGTAGGTGAAGCTGGTGGGCAGAATGTTGGCAGCATCGTAGTTGAGGCTGACACTTGCGACGCCGCCGCCGTTGACAACGTCAAGGGTGGAGGAGTCCAGCAACGTGCCCGGCGCGCCACCGACACCATCGTTGCGGTAAAGATTCAAGCTCAGGCCACCCGTCTGCGCGTAGTTGGCGTAGTATTCGAAGGAGATGTTTGCGAAAATCTGTCCAGCACCACCGGTGATGTTGACCTGATCACCAAACTCGTTCGCTGAGGTGTAGATGATGTTCGCAGGGCCATTGGCGCTGTAACGAACAGTGGTCGCCGGGCCAGTGCCATTGTAAGTCGAGACGGAAGCGTTGAAGTTGCCGAGTGGAGCGGCCGC
This sequence comes from Kapaibacterium sp. (SeqCode), assembly GCA_044339945.1. Lineage (GTDB taxonomy): Bacteria > Verrucomicrobiota > Verrucomicrobiia > Limisphaerales > UBA9464 > CAIWAH01. The sequence continues at coordinate 3,223 of JBIIUN010000070.1, read as the reverse complement.
AAAAGCAGAGCCAGTCGCCGCGACGATTCCGCTCAGCAGCGGGAGGAGAACGAATTGGGATTTCATTTTGTTCGTTAGTTCGATAGCTGGATTGAGGGGGCGGCCATTGGACCGACCTGAAGCACGGCGGCGTCTATAGCCGCATGGCGCCTCTGTGGTCAAGCCAGTATTTGAATTCTTCCAAAACAAGACTTCCTTCGACCTTGGGTGGCATGGCCATAACCTCCTCGCCGCAAGCAAACTCGTGGATCAGGAAACCACGAATGCCGATTGCAGTTTGGCGGCCATCCCAGAAGCCTCTGACGGGCTATTCGCGTGGACTCGGGCGAGCAGGCTACCGCGTGCAACAGTTGAGCTTACCGGGCAGATTCGATCCAAACCGATCTCGACTCGGATTGCTGCCCCGCGGCAAACTCGGCCGGCGCCGTGGTCCCGCAAAACTTCACCGATGAGCGCGCCGTCGACGTCCCGTAAATTTCCCGCGGCCTGAGCGGTCACTTCCGCGGTGGCCGCCGCCAAGGTGTCCTGCAAAATCATTGCCCGATATTCCTCAAGCCGAGCCCCTTGAGCCTCCAGTAGCTGCTCCCATTTGGCCAAGGCCGCCCCTGAATCCAAATGTTCCGCCGCCAAACTGCGAGCCGCCGCCAGATTCGGTGCCCGTCCGGTCATTTCGGTCAGGTGGGCGGCGCAATCCAGCACCAACTCCCGCAGGTCAGGCGGGCCGCCGCCGGAAAGGCACGCCACGGACTCCTTAACCTCCAGCCAGTTTCCCACCGCCGACCCCAAGGGGCGATTCATGTCACTCAGGATGGCACGGGTGGGCACCCCGCAGTCGCCCGCCAACTGCTCCATGGTTTCCGCGAGGCGTTGGGCTTCCGCCCGCGTCTTCATGAAGGCGGCCCGGCCGAACTTCACGTCCAAGACCAGTGCATCCAACGACTCCGCCAGTTTCTTGGAGAGGATGCTGGCCGTGATCAGGGAAAGGTTCGGCACCGTCCCCGTGACGTCCCGCAACGCGTAGAGGATGCGATCGGCGGGCACCATCCGCTCGGTTTGTCCGGCCATCGCCACGCCAATCTCCTGCACTTGCCCGACAATCTGGTCGCGAGTCAGCTGCGTGGTGAAGCCCGGAATCGATTCGAGTTTGTCCAAGGTTCCGCCGGTGATGCCCAGCGCACGCCCGGAAATCATGGGGACCCGGAAGCCCAGGCTGGCCAGCAAGGGCGCCAGCGGCAGCGACACCTTGTCGCCCACCCCGCCGGTGGAATGTTTGTCCACGAGTGGACGGGAATCCTCCGGAAACTCCAGCCGCTCCCCCGAGTCCCGCATGGCCAGGGTCAGGGTGGCCAACTCTTCCCGCTCCAATCCGCGGAAAAAGACCGCCATCAGCCAAGCCGCCACCTGGTAATCCGGCAGGCGTCCCCCGACCAATTCACCAATGATCCAAGCAATCTCCGCCGGACTGTGGCGGCCGCCATCGCGCTTGGCCTCGATGAGGGAAAGGAAGTTCATGTCCACAGGTTGGGCCGGCCGGCCGCGGCGGGCAAATGCCGTGACCAAAATCATCAATTTCCCGGGTCGATTAACCCGGGCTCGGTCCAGCGGCTGCCTCGGCACCGACACTAGGAGCGTTATGCTACCCCAAATTACTCCCGCTCCCAACTTGTCGGCGTGCGCCCGGCCCCCGTAGCGTTTCACGGCAAACACATCCCGCATGGCCTTGCCTTCCGCAGACTTTCTCGCCGGCGTCATCGAAGGGTTCTACGGCCCCCCGTGGACGCAGGCGGACCGCTTCGAACTCTTTGGCTGGATGCAGCAATGGGGCCTCAACGCCTACCTCTACGGCCCCAAGGACGACCTGCGCCACCGTGCCATCTGGCGCGAGACGTATCCCGAAGCCGACGCCGCCAAGCTCGCCGAGATCATCGCCGAATCTGCCCGGCGTGGGCTGAACTTCTTCTACATGCTCGGGCCCGGGCTGGACCTGCGCTTCACCAGCGCGTCCGACCGTGAACGGCTCCAGGCCCGCTTCAGCCAGTTGCTCGCGCTCGGTTGCCGGAACTTCGCGCTGCTGTTCGATGACATTCCCGACCGGATGGACCCGGCGGACCGCGAACGCTTCGGCTCCTTCGCCGCGGCCCAATGTGACGTCACCAACGAACTCTTCCGCTGGGTGCGCGCCCAGCAGCCGGCCGCGCGCTTTCTCTTCTGCCCCACGCCCTACTGCGGCCGCATGGCCGAGCGCCGGCTGGGCGGCGAAGGTTACCTTGAGATTGTCGGGCGCGAACTGTTGCCCGAGATCGGCGTCTGCTGGACCGGCCCGGAAATCATCGCGCGCGAGATCACCGTGCCGCATGTCCGCGAGCTGCGGCAATTGCTCCGCCGCGCGCCGGTGATTTGGGACAACCTCCACGCCAACGACTACGACGGCCGCCGCATTTTCCTCGGTCCCTATGCCGGCCGTCCGTCGGAACTGCGCGGCGAAGTCGCCGGCCTGCTGACCAATCCGAACACCGAATACCCGGTGAACTATCCGGCCTTCCGGACGTTCGCGGAATTCGTCCGGCACGACGGCGCTTGGAATCCCCGCGCGGCCTATGGGCAGGCGCTGGCGGAGTGGTTGCCGCGCTTCGCGACCGTCGGCCAGCCGATCACCGCTGCCGATCTGAGCCTGTTTGGCGACGCCTGTTATCTGCCCTACGAGGATGGTCCCGCCGCCGCGCAGCTCTTCGCCGCCCTGCAACGCCTGCTCGCCACCGAGCCCGCGCGCTGGACTCCGGAACTCATCGCCGCGTTCCGCGAACCGGCCACGCGCCTGCGCGACTTCTGCGCCCGCACCGCCGAACTGCGCGACCGCGCGCTCTTCGCCGCCCTCAGCCGGCGCACCTGGGAACTGCGCGAGGAACTTGACCTGCTGCTCGGCTACGTGCGGATCAAGGAAGCCGACCCGCAGGCGCCGGCGACCTCCGACTTCCACCTGCCCGGCACGTATCGCGGCGGCTACGTGGCGCGGTTGCAGCAGTTGCTCCGGCAGCGGGCGGATGGGGTGTTTGAACCGGCGGTTTCGCCAGTAAGGGACGCCGGCGCATGAACCGATTCAACCAACCGATTCCGATGGAGGATCTGGAGCCCGGGGCCCGCGGGAGCGCGACTCTCCGAGTCGCGAGGAATCCCTTTCCAAACAGATGGCGCCAACACGCGGCTCAGAGAGCCGCGCTCCTGC
>JBIIUN010000069.1:0-14037 GCA_044339945.1 Kapaibacterium sp. (SeqCode) | reverse complement strand
GGCTTGAGGATCCACATCTGCACCGGCAAGTCGCCCGCGCCCTTCACGGTCACGGACTCGGGTTCGTTCAGGGCCAGTTCGCCCAGCCGAGCCGAGTTCAGCTTCGTCAAGGCGGCCGGCGTGCCACCCGCGAGGGGCACGCGCATCACTTCGGGCGGGGCGGCGAGCCGGCTTTGGGTGAAGATGACCTGTCCGGAGGCCGTGACGGTCGCCTCGCCCGACGACCCGCCGGTCACAAGCGGCTTCACGTCATTGCCCGCGGTGGTGACGGTCCAGAGCGCCTTCGTGCCCCTGTCTTCGGCCTCAATCACAAGCGTCTTGCTGTCGGCGGTCCACGTGATGCCCTCGACCGAGGAATCCAGGTTCGCGGTCAGGCTGCGGCTGGCGCCGGTCGCGCGGTCCAGGAGCATCAGTTGCCAGCGGTCGGCCTCGAAGCCGGCGCGGGCCTGGGCGCGGTAGGCGATCCATTTGCCGTCGGGCGACACGCGCGGGGAACCGTCGGCGGCGGGATTTGTGGTCAGCACCCGGCTGGCCCCGGTCGCGACCGTGACGGCGGCGAGATTGTGGTCGGTCTTCCAGGCTTCCTCGCGCACGGGCGTCGGCGAAGGCGTGTGGATGATTTCGCGGGAGTCCGCGGACCACACCCAGTCGTCGCCGGCGGAAAACGTCGAGGACCATGGCACCGAGTCGCCGGCGCCAGGCGTGAGATTGCGGGGCTCGCCGGCGGCGACGCCGTTGGTCACCCCGAGCACGAACAGGTGCTGGCGGCGGCCGTCGTGCAGTTCGCTCCACTTGCGCACGGGCAACTGCGTGAAGACCTGCGCCTTCACCTTGGTCTTCTCCGGCGCGTCGAGCCGTTCCTTGTTCGCCTTGTCCGCCTCGGCGAAGGGCTTCCCGGAGAACTCGGGATAAACCGACGACACGAAGGCGATCTGCCGCCCATCGGGCGAGAACACCCCACCGGTCGCCCCGGTGCTCAGGGTCGTGAGCTGACGGGCCTCCCCGCCGTCCACCGGCAGCAGCCACACCTGGAAGTCGCCGCCGCGATTGGAGTCGAAGGCGATCCATTGGCCATCGGGCGACCAGCGCGGGTGCCGGTCGTGCTTGGGGGAGGAAGTCAGGCGGCGCGGTTCGCCGCCGGCGGTGGGCACCAGCCAGACGTCGGAGGCGGTCTTGTTCTCGGCCACGTCCGCGTCGGTCACCACAAACGCGACCCACTTCCCGTCGGGTGACGGCTGGGGATCGGATACGCGGTGGAATGCGGCCAAGTCGGCGAAGGTCATCGGCCGGCGTTCGGCGGCGAAGGCGGAGAGCGTGGCGAGGAGGACCGAACCGGAAACAAGGCGGGCCAGCGAAGTCATGGGGCGATTGAGCCCGAAGCCGTCCGGGCCGCCAAGCCCGCACCTCGCCCGGACGAAATTGGTCCAGCCTTGGTCGCCATCCCGAATCCGAGTAGGGCGCAGCTTGTCATCGGGGCGGTTCCTGGGCCGGCATTCGCACGCCCGTGAACTCGGCACAGTCCTCGTCAGCCTAGCCTGTGGAGTCGACGAGCGTTGAAGGGCGATCCCCTCTCCTTGGGGGAGAGGGATAGGGTGAGGGCGGGCGTCCATCACACTGCCCAAACGCAGGAAAATGGCGCTGTGCGGGGGAACCCGCCCTCACCCCGGCCCTCTCCCCCGGGGAGAGGGAGCCGCTTGCCTACCCTCGTTTCCCCCACCAGCGCCGGGGAAGAGGACTGTTCGCCGGACCAATCTAGCCACGATGAAAAATGCGCCCATCCGCGCACGAAAATGGAAAAAACGCTTGAGCCGCCGCGGGGTGTCCGCCTTTATTCCGGCCCGCCCGATCCGGGCGGTTCAGTTTTGGCTGTGGTAGGTTACCCAAGTGGCCAACGGGGGCAGACTGTAAATCTGCTGGCTTACGCCTTCTCTGGTTCGAATCCAGAACCTACCACCATTTTTCCTCGCAGGTCGGCTACTAGCTGGCGTTTTGCCGGGTTGAATTGGCGATAGAAACAATCCACTGGAGAAACTGAGACCCTCTGACAGCCTATTTCTTGTTGTCCACAAACCGACCCCGCCGCCGTTGGATCGGCAATGTTGGTAGGGGACACCGGTAATCGCGGATTCCAAGAAAGGATAGAAATGAAAATGGAAGCTCTGCAAATCGACAGTGCTTTGGCTGACCTTGCACTTGCTAGCGATCTCGCCCACGAGTTACGGAGCAGCTCCAACCAACAAGCCCGTGACAAGGCTGAAGAAATCCTCGTGGAGCTGCGTGCTGCAGCCCGCAAGCTTCTTCCTTTGGCCACCGCTCCGGATACGAAAGCTTTAAAAGCCAGATTTTTCAAAGGGCGTCCAAGTTAGGGCACTACCGTAATGCCTCGCCTCTGGTGAAATTGGGCTTTCCGCCGAGGTGCGGCGTGACTTTTGACAAGCCCCACCCGTCCAGATTTGGTCTGCCAAAACGAGTTCAGCAACTGCGGGTGCCTTGGAAAAGGAGTCGCGTCTGCCGGGGTTGCGCGGCAAAGCGGTGCGGGAGTAGCTTTGCGAGCAATGAGGACATTCTGGCTGGCCATCTTGTTGTTTGCCGCGGGTGTGGCGCTACCGGGCGCGGAAGCTCCAAGCGACACTGAGGCGCGCAAGATTTTCTTGGAGGCAAAGGCCAAGGCAGAGGCCGGGGATGCCGGCGCTCAGTCGATTCTCGGAAACTGCTACTACCATGGCGAAGGTGTTCGGGAGGATGAGGCTGAGGCGGCGAAATGGTATCGCAAGGCGGCCGACCAAGGAGATGTTCGGGCACAATTCAGCCTTGGAGTCATGTATGCCAAGGGCCGAGGCGTGTCGAAGGATGAGGCGGAGTCAGTGAAATGGTATCGCAAGGCGGCGGACCAAGGCTATGCCCAAGCGCAAGTCAACCTCGGCCAAATGTATGCCAATGGTGAAGGCGTGCCGAAGGATGAAGGAGAGGCGTTGAAGTGGAACCGCAAGGCGGCCGACCAAGGAGGTGCCGTTGCGCAATTCAACCTTGGCTACGCGTATGCCATTGGGAGCGGCGTGCCAAAGGATGAAGCGGAGGCGTTAAAGTGGTATCGCAAGGCGGCGGACCAAGGATATGCCGATGCACAATTCAACCTTGGCAACGCGTATGCCACTGGCAGCGGCGTGCCAAAGGATGAAGCGGAAGCGTTAAAGTGGTTTCGCAGGGCGGCGGACCAAGGAGATGCCGAGGCGCAATTCAACCTCGGCAACATGTATGCCTACGGCCGAGGCGTGCCAAAGGATGAGGCAGAGGCGGTGAAGTGGTATCGCAAGGCGGCCGACCAAGGAGATGCCGTTGCGCAATTCAACCTTGGCTACATGTATGCCTACGGCCGAGGCGTGGCGAAGGACGAGGCGGAGGCAGTGAAGTGGTATCGCAAAGCAGCGGACCAAGGACGTGCCAATGCGCAAAACGGCCTCGGCGTCATGTATGCCAAGGGCCAAGGCGTGCCGAAGGACGAGACAGAGGCCTACAAGTGGTTTCTGCTATCGGGTGCTCAAGGCGACGAGACCGCGAGGAAGAATTACGCACGCCTCGAGCGCACTTTAACCTCAACGCAGCGCGCGGAAGGGCAGCGCCTGGCGCGTGAGTTTCGACCACGGCCATCAAAACTCGGGGAGGGGAACGAGTCCCCCTGAGCTATTGCCCGAGCCCACCGCACTCTTCGGGCAGTCGCCTCTCCTTCAAGGTGGTGTAGTGCGCCACGGTGCAGGCATAATTAGGCCGATGGACGCGACACGTTTGACGCCCCGGCATTCTCCCGCACTCTCCGGCCGTGCCTGCCGCCCCGATCCTGTCCGTCCGCAACCTGTCCAAGACGCACCGCAACGGCGACACGGCGCTGACGGTGCTGCGCGACGTGTCGTTCGACCTCGCGCCGGGCGATACCCTCGCCATCGTCGGCCCCAGCGGTTCCGGCAAGACCACGTTGCTCGGCCTCTGCGCCGGACTCGATGCCGCCACGCAGGGCACCGTGACCTTGGCCGGGGCGGAACTTGGCCGGCTCGACGAGGATGGCCGGGCCCGCGTGCGCAACGACCACGTCGGCTTCATCTTCCAGAATTTCCAGCTGCTCCAGACGCTCACCGCGCTGGAAAACGTGCTCGTGCCGCTGGAACTCCGCGGCCAGGGCGCCCCGCGGGAACGCGCCGTGGAATTGCTCCGGAAAGTCGGCTTGGGCGAACGCCTCGGCCATTACCCCACCCAACTCAGCGGCGGCGAACAGCAGCGGGTGGCGCTCGCCCGCGCGTTCGTGAACCGGCCGCAACTGCTCTTCGCTGACGAACCCACCGGCAACCTGGACGGCGACACGGCCCACCTCGTCGCCGACATGCTCTTCCAGCTCAACGCCGATGCCGGGACCGCGCTGGTCTTGGTCACGCACGACCTCGAGCTCGCGCGCCGGTGTCGGCAAATCATCCGGCTGAAGAACGGCGCCGTGGTGGCGTGAACCGGAAGGACCGATGAACGAACCCTGGCTCAGCGAATCCGTCCTCCGGCACACCCAGGTAATCGCCCGCAGCCTGCGGGACCTCACCGGCCGGCAACTGCTGCCCGCCGAGGCCGATCCCGCGGAGTTTGCCCGGCACGTGTTCGCCGCGCCGTTCGTCCTCGTCTCGCACGGCACCGAGGCCGATCCGGTGCTGAACTACGGCAACGCCCGCGCCCTGGCGCTCTGGGAAACGACTTGGGAAGAACTCACGCGGATGCCTTCGCGCCTCACGGCCGAGGCACCCAACCGCGAGGAACGCGCCCGGCTACTGGCGCAGGTGACTCAGCACGGTTTCATCGACGACTATTCCGGCATCCGCATTTCGAAGCGCGGGCGCCGCTTCCGCATCGCCCAGGCGACCGTTTGGAACCTGCGGGACGAAGCGGGCCAGCCCTGTGGTCAGGCCGCGATGTTTGCGCACTGGGAATTCCTGTAACGGGCAGGCGGCACTCGCCGCATTGACCGGCGGGCGGGTTTCCGCGCACAACCCGCCGATGAAATTCGGCGCCGCCCTGTTCGCCTCCCTGGTTCCGCTCGCCACCCTCGCCGCCAATTGGCCGCAGTATCGCGGTCCGCAGGCGAGCGGTGTGGATGCCTCCAAGCCGGTCCCGATCCGGTGGAACGTCGAGACCGGTGAAAATGTCCTCTGGCAGACGCCCATTCCGGGCCTGGGCCACGCCGCCCCGATCGTTTGGAACGACCGCGTCTATGTCGCCACCGCCGTCAGCGGCGCCAAGGCGGACCTCAAGGTCGGGCTCTACGGCGACATCGAGTCGGCCAACGACAACGGACCGCAGCAATGGCGGCTGCTGGCACTGGATCGCGCCACCGGCAAGATCGCCTGGAACATCCTGGGCAAGGAAGCGGCCCCGAAGGTCAAACGCCACACCAAGGCCAGCCACTGCAATTCCACGCCGGTGACCGACGGCGAGCGGATCATCGCCATCTTTGGTTCGGAAGGACTCTTCTGCTTCGACCTTGCGGGCAAGCTGACGTGGCAGAAGGACCTCGGGCCGATGGATTCGGGCTACTTCGACGTGCCGTCGGCGCAATGGGGTTTCGCCAGTTCGCCCGTCATCCACGAGGGGAGGGTCATCGTCCAATGCGACGTGCAGAAGGACTCGTTCCTCGCGGTGTTCGACGTGAAGGACGGCCGGGAAATCTGGCGCACGCCGCGCAAGGACGTGCCGACCTGGGGCTCGCCCACGGTCGTCGAGACGCCCGGCCGGAAACAGATCGTGGTCAACGGCTGGCACCACATCGGCGGCTACGACTTCGCGACCGGAAAGGAACTCTGGAAGCTCGACGGCGGCGGGGACATTCCGGTGCCCACGCCCATCTTCGCGCATGGCCTCATCTTCCAGACCAGCGCCCACGGTAAGTTCCGCCCGATGCGTGCGATCCAGCCCGACGCCACGGGCAACATCACGCCCGGCAATCCGGGCGAAACCAACGCCAGCATCGCCTGGGCCCATCCACGGCAGGGCAACTACATGCAAACGCCCATCGTGGTCGGGGACTTCGTGTTCGGTTGCGTGGATACGGGCGTGCTCGGCTGCTTCGACGCCAAGACGGGCGCGATCCAGTTCAGCGAACGGCTCAGCAAGGACGGCCAGGGTTACACGGCGTCGCCGGTTTCCGATGGGCGTCACCTATTCTTCCCCGCGGAGACGGGCAACATCCTGGTGGTGCCGGCGACGAACACCTTCAGCCTCGCCGCCCAGAACGCGATGGGCGAATCCGTCATGGCCACGCCGGCGCTCAGCGAAGGGACGCTGTTCATCCGCACCCGGGAGAAGCTGGTCGCGATCGGGGCGAAATGAGCCTGGCGGCCCAACTGGACGCCGCGGGTTTTGCCCTGCGGGAAGGCGTGCTGAACGAGGCCGATTGCGACCGGTTGCTGGCGGCGTTCGCGGACTGGGCGCAAGCCCACGGCCAACCGACGGGTGCCGGCGTGCGCAACTTGCTGCGGGAACTTCCAGCTGTGGCCGAAGTGGCGGCCAGCGAACCGGTGCGCCACCTGATTGAGGCGGTCTTGGGACCGGCCGCGTTTCCGGTGCGGGCGCTTTGGTTCGACAAGACGGCCGAGGCCAACTGGAAGGTGCCCTGGCATCAGGACCTCGCCATTGCGGTGGCGGAGCGCCGGGAGGTGCCCGGCTTCACGGGTTGGTCGATGAAGGACGGCGTGCCCCATGTTCATCCGCCGGCGGAGACTCTGGAGGGGATGTTCACCGTCCGCCTGCATCTGGATGCCTGCGGCCCCGAAAATGGCCCGTTGCGCGTGCTGCCCGGTTCCCATCGGGGCGGGCGGTTGGAGGCTGTGGACATCGCGCACTGGCGCGAACACAACGCTGCGGTGGAGTGTGTCGTGCCCCGCGGCGGTGCGTTGCTCCTGCGTCCACTGCTGCTGCACGCCTCGTCCGCCGCGCTGCGGCCCGGTCACCGTCGGGTGCTTCACCTGGAATTTGCCGCCGCCGAACTGCCCGGTGGACTCCGCTGGGCCTTCCGACCAAGGACTGGCTGAACTATGAATTAGTGTGTGGTGTCCCTCAGGGGGCAACCGCCGGAGAGTTGTCTGCAGCCGTCGGATGAATATGAGCCCGCCTTCACCGCGCCAACGCCACGAGATAGCTCTCCAGCCGTTCGGCTTCGCGGCGATGGCGCTTCTCCTTGTGGATCAGGTGCAGGTTGGCGATGAGCCGTTGCAGGATGCGCCGGGGTGAAATCGGCGCGAGGTGCCGGTCGTCGTAGTCAACCGCGAGGTTCACGAGGCGTTTCTTGCAGTCGATGCGGGAGAGCAGTTGGCCGCCGTGGAAGGCGTCGATGTAGAACTCGTCGGTCGCGGTCTGGAACCGGCACAGGAAGTGGCCCGGCATGCCGATGCCGACCAAGGGCAGGCCCAGCCGCCGCGCCACGAACATGTAGACCAGACTGAGCGAGATCGGGATGCCGAGCCGGCGGTCCATGACCTGGTTCAGGTAGCTGTTGGCCGGGTCGTAGTAGTTCCCCTCGTTGCCCCGGAAACCGAGTTCGGCGAACAGCACCTCGTTGATTGCCCGGAGCGAGGCTTCGCCGGGAGCGGCGTCGGTCAGGCGCTGCCGGGCCTCGCCGGCCCAGTCGTCCAACTGCGCGCGGAACGCCGCGATGTTGGTTTCCGGATGCGTCGTGAGGGTGAACAGCCAGACGGCGTCCTCGAGGTCGAAGTGTTCGCCGTGGGTGAGGATGAAGGCGGAGAATTCCGTGTCGAAACGACCGGCGTCGTGGTCGTGGAGGAGTTCCAGCACCCGGCGGCGCACCGCGGGATCGGGATGGATCCGGTGGCGCCGCAGGAAGGCGAGGCCGGCCTCCCCGGTGTCCGCAATCCGCCGGCGGGCCACGTGGGAGACGGCCGGGTCCTCGTCTCCCAACAGGGTGAGCAGCGCGCGAAGCTGGGCTTCGCTGAGCGTGCTGCCGTTGGCGGGACCAGGCGCGTTCACGGCGCAAGGCTAGCGGCGCCCGCGGTGGCGAGGGAAGACGGAAGGAAGGTTAAAAGCGGGGAGCGGGGAGCGGGGAGCACGGGGTCCTTGGTCATTGGTCCTTGGTCCTTCAGGCTTCGCCCTTCAGTCATTCTTCCGCCGGCCCGCCATTGCCCCGCGGCGGATCGGTGCCTAGCCTCCGTCCGCTGCCTGAGCGCGGCATGGCATGAAAAAGAAGCTCTTCTACGCCGGTCTGGTCACCCTGCTGGGCACCTATGTCTTCACGGGCGCCCAGCTTTACCGCGCCACGGCCGCCGACGCGAAGGACGATCCCTACCAGCAGTTGGAGATGTTCTCCCGGGTGCTGGAACGCGTCCGCCGTGACTACGTGGACGGCGACAAGGTCACCTACAGCAACCTGATTTCGTCCGCGCTCAAGGGCATGCTCGATTCCCTGGACCCGCACAGCGAGTTCATGGTGCCGGTAAAATACAACGAGCTGAAGGAGGACACCCAGGGCAGCTTCAGCGGCGTGGGCCTCCAGGTCGGCGTGCGCGACGGCGTGCTGACGGTCGTCGCCCCGATGGAGGATACCCCGGCCTACAAGGCCGGCATCCTGACCGGCGACCACATCGTGAAAATCGATGGCCAGTCCACCGAGCGTTTCACGATGAACGACGCCATCAGCAAGTTGCGCGGCGAAGCGGACACCAAGGTCACCATCACCATCAGCCGGCCGGGTTCCGAGCCCCGCGACGTCGAGCTGACCCGGGCCGAAATCAAGCTGTTCACCGCCAAGGACATCAACAACCAGCGCGAGTTTCCCCTCCCCGACAACAAGATCGGCTACATCCGCCTGACCCAGTTCGGCGAGAACACCGCCGACGAGCTGGAGGACGGCCTGAAGAAGCTCGAACAGCAAGGCTTGGAAGGCCTGGTGCTCGACCTCCGCGGCAATCCCGGCGGCCTGCTCGACCAGGCGGTGGCCGTCAGCGAGAAATTCGTGAAGGCGGGCCAGCCCATCGTCTCGACCGAGGGCCGCACGCCGGGAGGCGATCTCCATCGTCGTTCCTCCGGCCAAGGCAAAAAACGGACCTCGCTCCCCATCGCGATCCTGGTCAACGGCGGCAGCGCGAGCGCGGCGGAGATCGTCACCGGCGCCCTCCAGGACCTGAAACGCGCGATGGTCATCGGCGAGACCACCTTCGGCAAAGGCTCCGTCCAAAGCATCCTGCCGCTGCCCGATGGCTCGGCGCTGCGGCTCACCACCGCCAAATACTACACGCCCAGCCACAAGGTCATCCACGAGCACGGCATCAAGCCCGACATCAACGTGGCGCTGAACGACGACGAGGAGGCCGCCATCCAGTTGCGCCGGCAGCCGGGCGGCGAAGCGTCGCTGGAGGATACGCTCAAGGCGTTTCCCGAGGACCGCCGTGAACGCCTCCGCGAACTCGCCAAGAACAACCGCGACGCGCAGTTGGAACGCGCCGTCGATTACCTCCGCGGCCAGAATCTGTTCGGCAAACGCAAGGGCGAGAAGACCGCCGAGAAGAACGCCCCGGCGCTGAACTGACGGTGATGCGAACCCTCGTTCAAGGCATCGCCAAGGTGTTTGGCGCGCTCGACCGACTGGAGTTCGCGCTCGGTGCCGGCCTCGCGTTGCTGGCGGTCGTGCTCGGTCCGCTCGTGGTCGCCGGGATTGCCGGCTGGTCCGGCCGCTGGGGCACGGCGCTGACCATCGGGGTTCCTTGGCTGGGAATCCTCGGGCGGGCCGCCTGGGAAGTCTCCTGCGGCGGGAGGTCGTTGCCCGTGACGACGCTGCTCGCCTTCCTGTGGCTCGTCGTGACGCTGATCCTGGGCTGCTACCTCCACTGACCTCGCCGTGCTGCTCGCCCTCGAAACGTCCTGCGACGAAACCAGCGCCGCCGTCCTGCACGACGGGTTGATCCTCGCCAACGTCGTCGCCTCCCAGATCCGGCTGCACGCCGAATACGGCGGCGTCGTCCCGGAACTCGCGACGCGCGAACACCTGCGCAACCTGCTCCCGGTCGTCCGCGAAGCGCTGGGCCAGGCCGGCGCGACTTTGGATGACCTCACCGCCGTGGCCGCCACGCGGGGGCCCGGACTGCCCGCGGCGTTGCGGGCGGGCTTCACCACCGCGCAGGCGCTGGCCTTTGCCCGCGGCCTGCCGCTCTACGGCATCCACCACCACGAGGCGCACCTTTATTCCCCGTGGATCGGCGGGCAGCCGTCCGCGGCGCAGTTCGATCAATTCGAGCCCAACATCTCCCTGATCGTCAGCGGCGGGCACACGATGCTGGTCCATGTCCGGGGGGAACTCGACCACACGGTCATCGGCGCCACGCTGGATGACGCCGCCGGCGAATGTTTCGACAAGGTGTCCAAGCTCCTTGGGTTGCCGTATCCGGGCGGACCGCTGCTCGACCGGTTGGCGGCGGAAGGCAATCCGGCGGCGTTCGATTTCCCGCGTCCGCTGCTGGCCGATGCGAACTTCGACTTTAGCTTCAGCGGCCTGAAGACCAGCGTGCGCTACTTCCTCGAAAAACGTCCCGGGCTGGCCGACGACCCGCAGGCGTTGCGCGACCTGTGCGCGAGCGTGCAGGCGGCCATCGTTGAGGTGCTCGCCGCGAAGACCGTCCGGGCAGCCCGGCAAATTGGCGTGGCGTGCGTCACTGCGAGCGGCGGCGTGAGCTGCAATTCGGGCCTGCGCCGGGAACTCGAGCTGCGTTGCGCCAAACGCGGCCTGAAGTTGCGGGTGGCCGACAAATGCCTGTGCACCGACAACGCCGCGATGATCGGTATCCTCGCCGAACGTCAAATCCGCGCCGGGTTGCCGCCGACGCCCTTTGACGTGGAACCCAAGCCCGGTTGGAGTCTGGAGCCGGGCCATTGATCGGCGCTCCCACTTGCCTTATCCGAACTTCCATCATCTCGTGCAGTCCGGACGCCACGACTTCACCTTGCGCCCGGGATTAGACGAATCCGGATAATGGCCCTTGCTCATGGGTCACGGAGGTGGGCAGCTTCAGCCTTAGCCTAGGGCACTTGGGTCTAGGCGGTTTTCAGCGTCATGAAAAATGCACGAATCATGGTGGCGATCATCGGCGTTACGCTGCCCTACCTGGCGCGGCTGCCGGGTGGCTGGGAATGGGTTGGCCAAGCCACCAAGACAGGTTTTCTTGGTTTCCTGTTTTTCGGCGCATTCAACGCAATTGCCTGGGGAAGCATTCTTTGTGTGAGTCTCTTTTATCGGCGGGTGGTTTCGCTGGTCTTTCCGGCAGCGCTTGGCCTTGGTTACCTTGCCCAAGCGTATTACAAACTGGACTTCAAAACCGACGTCGAACCCGGCCTGTGGTTGATTTTTCTTCCGCTCTACTCGCTTGGATACGTTGTGGTTGGCGCGTTTATCGGACTGGTGGTGGATAGGATACTCATTCGAAAGAAGGGCCCCTAACCGTGGCTCTGCCAACCTCGTTCATGCTGGCAGCCAGCACCCGTCAGCCCTTTTCGCTGAGCCTTGGGTCCAAGCATTGCTAATTGTCTCCCTTGAATCGGCACTTTGTTTATCCAAGCAGGTCCCGCGGCACTGCCGTCCGGGGAATCGTCTTTGCCGTTCTTTGTATCGCTTCGCTCGTGGCTTGGCAGTTCGCTGACAAGCTTGGGGTGGGTGATTCGATGCGAGGATTTGGTCCTGGCTGGTGGGCGTTAGGTTTCGGCGTTGCATCGCTTCAGCCTGTTGCCGAGTGGTTCCGTCCTGTCGTCCGTGAATGCTGGTTGCGTGATGGGATGTTTGGCTGGCGCAGCCCTTGTCAGCCAAGCGCCAGCGGGGAGGTTGAGCTTTCGGAAGTGCGAGCGCTTCGCGTCAGCCACCTGGAGCATTTTCAGCTGCTCACGACCCACGATCGACACACGGTGCCGCTCGGTTGCGTTCGAGACATGCAGATCATCGCAGATCTCATTTCCGAAGCGCATCCACACATCCGCGTCGAATGGAGTGTTCGCTAAACGGTGCCTTGGGCCGCGCCAACGACGTGTGGCTGGTGCCAAGCCCCAATCCTTCGCCGGGGCGCGTGTTTCACCACCGCTGCAACGTTTCCAGCACGGCCCGCGTTCGCGGCACTTCGTGGGTTCGGAAAAGGTCCGTCTTGCCCAGCGCGGCGAGCACGGCAAAGAACGGTTCCGCCGCGCGGACCTCGTCCTCGAAACACTCGAAGGCGTGCGGCAGGGCATGGCAGGTGGGCCAGCCGAGCGTGCGCAGGCGGAAGGTGTTCAGGAACACCCCCATCTGGTGCCGGATGCGCGTCGCCGAGTCCTGGAGGTTGCGGTAGTAGAAGCCGAGCCCCGGATCAATCCACAGCTTGCGGACGCCGTTCGCCAGTGCGCGGTCAATCTGTCGCGCGAAGTAGTCGTGCAGCATCTGCGTGGGGTCGGCGCCGAAATCGAAGTCCGCGACGGCGCGCACGTTGGCGCCCTGCACGTGGCAGATGATCACCGCCGCGTCGTGGTCCGCGACCAGCCGGAACATCTCGTCGCTGCGGTCCGTGCCGGTGAGGTTGAGGACCTTGGCGCCGGCTTCGAGGCAGGCCCGCGTCACCGCCGGGTGATACGTCTCCACCGACACGAGGTGACCCGCGGCCGCCAGTTCCCGGACCACGGGCAACAGCTTCGACGACTGCGCGGCGTCATCCACCCGGGCGGCGTGGGCGAGCGAGGATTCCGCCCCGATGTCCAGGATGGCTGCGCCCTGGGCGGCAAGCACGTGGCCGCGCCGGATCGCCGCCTCGGCGGTGAGGCAGACCGATTCCCGATACCACGAATCGGCCGAGAGATTGATGACACCCATCAGCTCGGGGCGGGCATTGCCGTCGAACCGCCGGCCGGCAAGTTCAAAGGCGGCCACGGGCGCCGGCAGCGCGGCGGCATGGCGGTGGGCCAGTTCGGACAGATGTTCCAGCGTCAGCACGCGGAAAGGAGTGCCGCCGGGCCGGCAAAGTGCAACCGGGTTTCGCTGGCGACGGACGAAGAAGGAGATGGTGCACCCGCCGCGATTCGAACGCGGGACCATCCGCTTAGAAGGCGGATGCTCTATCCAGCTGAGCTACGGGTGCCCCGTCACCGGTTTTGTTCACGCGGGCGGTGCGGTTGGCAAATCCAAATCTCCGCGCGATTGCTTCCGGGACGGCCGCCGGTAGCCTTCGCCGCGTGATTGAAACGCCCGTTTCCAGTGCCGCGGCCCGTGCCGACGGACGCCTGGCCGACCAGCTTCGGCCTCTCCGGTTCCAGAACCATATCGCCCCGCACGCCGCGGGTTCGACACTGGTCGAGTGGGGCAATACCCGCGTGATCTGCGCGGTCACGGTCGAGGAATCCGTGCCCCGTTGGATGAAGGACCAGAAGGTGGAGGGCGGCTGGATCACGGCGGAGTATTCCATGCTCCCGTATTCGACGCTCGGCCGGAAGAGCCGCGACATCTCGAAGCTCAAGCTCGACGGGCGCACGGTGGAGATCCAACGCCTGATCGGCCGTTCCCTGCGCGCGGCGCTCGACCTGAAGAAGGTCGGGGCGCGGACGCTGTGGATCGACTGCGACGTGCTCCAGGCGGACGGCGGCACCCGCACCGCGAGCATCACGGGCGCGTTTGTGGCGTTGGGCTTGGCGATCAAGAAACTCCAGTCCGAAGGCAAGCTGACGGAAAGCCCCATCACGTCGCCCGTCGCCGCCGTCAGCGTCGGCGTGGTGGCCGGCCGGCCGATGCTGGACTTGAACTACGTCGAGGACGCGGCGGCGGAAGTGGACATGAACCTCGTCATGAACGGCGCCGGCGAGTTCATCGAACTCCAGGCCAGCGGCGAGGAAGCCACGTTTGGCGACGAGCACCTGGCCGACCTGCTGCGGTTGGGCAAGGGCGGCATCCGGCAGCTTCTCGGTCTCCAGCAATCTGCGATCAACGCTTGAAGACCAGCCTCTTCCTCCTCCGCCACGGCGAAGTCGAAACCCGTTACCATCGTGTTTTCGGCGGCCGCA
>JBIIUN010000465.1:0-3889 GCA_044339945.1 Kapaibacterium sp. (SeqCode) | reverse complement strand
GGCGAAAGTGGCGGGCTTGCCGTCCTTCTCCAGGCGGTTCTTGGAGGTCACGTGAAAGACGCGCTGCTTCTCCTTGCCCGCCAGGGTGATGGTCATCGCCTGGGCATCGACCGACTCCACCTTGCCCCGGAACGGGAGGGTGTTGGACGCCGGCTTTTTCTTGGCGGGCTTCTTGGGGACCTCGGCCGGCGGGTTGGCTTCCGGAGTTGGCGGCGGTTGGGTGCCCAAGACCGGCGGGGCGACGATCGGTGGCTGAAGCGGCGCCGGGATGGGTTGGGCCGCAGCGGGGGCCGGGGCCGGGGCTTGGGCCGACAAGGACAGCACACTCAACGTGGCCGCCAGCGTAAGGAGGATTCGATTCATGGGATGAACTGCGTTGGGAAAGGACTGACTTGGGCACCGCCGGAGCGGATTTCGACCGGCTTGCGCGGAAGCTCACAAATCTTTTATCCGCCGGCAACGGCGAGTTTTGGCATGCCCGCGAACTACTCCGCCCCCGACTGGAGGGCCAAGTGCGGGGTGAAGTTGGTCTGCCCCTTGGCGCGGCCGGCCTCCACTTCGAGGCGGTAGGGAACCCCGCCGACCAACGGCGCCGGCGGGCTGCCCGCGGACTTCATGCCGGCAATTTCATCGCCAAAGGTGAACCCGCGGACCGGTTCCGAGCCGGCCTTGCTTTCGAGGGTCCAAATCGCCTTGGGCCGGGAGTTGGAAACCTCGCTGAGCGGCGTGATGCGGAGCGCCGTCAGCCGGCAGTCCCGATCCAGCCCGAAGACGAGCGGCAGGACGTCGCCGGGACCCGGGTTGGGCATGAACGGGCGCTCCACGACATTGATTTGAATTTGCTGCGCGCGGCCCAAGTCGGTGAACCGCAGCAGATAGAGAGCCCCTAGCGCCACTGCGACAATCAGCATCGTCCAGGTTTGCTTCGTCATTTCAGTCGGATTGCGACGAAACCACCGCCGGAAGATTCGACCAAAGTTGTCCCGCAGTTTTTCGTCCGGGCTGGCTGTCGCCGATTCACCCGCAAACGAAGCTCAACATGGCGCCCATTCCCCGGAACGAACCTCCCGCCGGCACGCGAAACCAACTCGGGTTCACCCTGATCGAACTGCTGGTCGTGATTGCGATCATCGCCATCCTGGCCGGCATGCTCCTGCCGTCCCTCGGTCGGGCGAAGGAGGCCGCCAAGCGGATTTCGTGCGTCAACCAGCTCCGGCAACTGGGCATCTCCACCACGATGTATGCCGGCGACAATGGCGGGGAATTCCCGGACCGTTCGATCACGAACCGCTGGTGCGACCGGCTGCTGCCCATCTACAAGTCGGTCAAGTTGCTGACCTGCCCCAGCGACCTGGGCCCGGACGGCAAGAACCGCCCGGCCTCGGCGGACGCCAACACCAACCATATCGGGGACTCGGCGCCGCGCAGCTACATCATCAACGGCTGGAACGACCAGTTCGCCGCGGAGATGGGCGACGCGTTCAGCATGAACGCCATCGTGGGCCGGACCATCAAGGAGTCGGTCATCCGTGAACCCTCGGAGACGATTCTCTTTGGCGAGAAGCTCTATCCCATCGGGCATTTCTTCATGGATTTCCTCGAAGGGAAACTGGGCAACGACATCGAGGCGCTGAACCACAGCACCCACAACTCGACGACCCGGACGGCCTCGGGGGGCAAGGGTGGCGGGTCCAACTACGCGTTCACCGACGGCAGCACCCGCTTCCTGAAGCACGGCAAGTCGCTCGCGCCGATCAATCTGTGGGCGGTCAACGAGCGTTGGCGGACCAATGCGATCACCTCGGCGCCCTGAGTTCGGCTTTGCAGTCCTGAGGTTGGCATCCGGTCTGCGTTCGTTTTCAACGCCGGCGCCCGTTTGCGCCGGCCCTGTTGGTTGGTTCTGGGTTGAACCGCCGGTTCTGATGGAGGTCGGGACCGGCGGTTCTTTTTCTGCCCGGGCGGCCGCGGCTGACACGCCGGCTTGCGTGTGCCGTGCCGGTTCCTACCTTCCCCGCCCGTGAACGAAACCCCGCATGAGCGCCGCAGCGAAGATCCGTGGCGCGTTTTCAAGATCATGGCCGAATTCGTCGACGCGTTTGACACGCTGTCGCGCCTTGGCCCGGCGGTGACGATTTTCGGCAGTGCCCGGACCCGTCCGGACGATGCCGGCTACAAGCAGGCGACGGCGCTCGCGGAAGGCCTAGCGAAGCAGGGCATTGCCGTCGTGACCGGCGGCGGTCCCGGCATGATGGAGGCCGCCAACCGGGGCGCGGCCAAGGTCAAGGGCCCGCCCAGCGTGGGCCTGAACATCGAATTGCCCTTTGAACAGAAAGGGAACCGCTACGCGAACGTCAGCGTGGATTTCCACTACTTCTTCACCCGCAAGGTGTGCCTGGTGAAATACAGCTTCGGTTTTGTCTTCATGCCCGGCGGGTTCGGCACGCTGGACGAGTTGTTCGAGGTGGTGACGCTGGTGCAGACCCAGCGGATTCCGGCGGTGCCGATCATCCTTTTCGGCAAGGCGCATTGGCAGGGTCTCCTCGACTGGTCCCGGCACACGCTGGAAGCGGGCAAAATGATTTCGCCCGGCGACGTGGACCTGATGCGGCTCACCGACGACCCCAAGGAGGCGATCGACTGGATACTGGAGTATCGTCGCAGCGTGGGGGTGCCCGAGGTTCCCGCCGCCTTCCGCTGAACCCCACCCCGACCTGTGTATTCTGTTACCCGACTGGACCAGGGGGTGACCGTCGTTTCGGCCCGGATGCCCCACATGGCCAGCGTCTCGGTGGGCGTCTGGGTCGGCGTCGGCGGTCGCCACGAGCCGGCGGAGTTGGGGGGGATTTCCCACTTCATCGAGCACCTGCTGTTCAAGGGCACCCAACGGCGGACGGCGGCGCAGATTTCCCAGGCAGTCGAGGGCATCGGCGGTTACCTCAATGCCTTCACCGACGAGGAACACACCTGCTTTTATGCCCGGGCGCAGGCCAGTCGGCTGGGTGACCTCGTGGACGTGCTGCTGGACATGTTCCTCGAGTCCAAGCTCGCGCCGAACGAGATCCGTCGCGAGCGGGACGTCATCCTGGAGGAAATGGCCATGTATCGCGATCAGCCGGCCGAGCTGATGCATGACCTGCTGAACGCCGCCCAGTTTCCGGGCCATCCGCTGGGCCGCGCCGTGATCGGCACCGAGAAGACCCTGGCGGGCCTGCGCCGGCGGCATTTCGTGGACTACCTTGCGAGCCATTACGTGACCGAGTCGACCGTGGTCGCGGCCGCCGGAAATCTGGACCACGCGGAGCTGGTGGAATTTGTCCGACGCCGGGCCCGGCAGTTTCGCCCCGGACAACGTCCGGTTTCCACGCCGCCGGCCGAGCGTTCCGGCAAACCGACGGTCAAGATCCAGACCAAGACCGTCGAGCAGGCCAATGTCGGGCTCGGTTTCCGGACCTGCTCGCGGCATGACCCGCGCCGATTCGCGCTCCGCCTCCTCAATGTGGTGCTCGGTGAGAACATGAGTTCCCGGCTGTTCCAGGTGGTGCGCGAGGAACACGGGCTCACCTACAACATCCACAGCTCGCTTTCGTTCTGGGGCGACTGCGGCGACGTCGTCATTTCGGCGGGCCTGGATGCGGGGGAACTCGAGAAGACCATCCGGCTGGTGGTGGCGGAGCTCGTTCGCCTGACCCGCCGGGCTCCGGGCAAGGCCGAATTCGAGCGGGCCCGGGACTACCTGCTCGGCCAGATGGACCTGCAGTTGGAGAACACCGAGAGCCACATGATGGCGCTGGGCGAACAATGGCTCGCCTACGGCCGACTGACGGAGCCCGCCCAATCCCGGGCCCGGATCGCGGCCGTGCCGCTCGCCGAACTGAAGGAAGTTGCGCAG
>JBIIUN010000464.1:0-3896 GCA_044339945.1 Kapaibacterium sp. (SeqCode) | reverse complement strand
CCACTGGACCTCGTTGATCCGACTCCTTGCCCTGATGACCGTGGCCGCCGCCGGGCGGGCCGCGGAGTATGACATCGGCCCCGGCCAACCGCTGAGCCGCATCGGCCAGGTCGCCATGCACGACCTTCAGGCTGGCGACACGGTCCGCATCCACTGGCGGGCCGAACCGTATCGGGAAAAATTCCGAATCTCCGGCGAAGGCACCGCGGCCCAGCCCATCCGCGTGGTGGGCGTTCCCGGCCCCAACGGCGAACGTCCAGTGATCGACGGCGAAAACGCCACTACGCACCCCGGGGACGTCTGGCCCAAGTTTGTCTCGGGCGGCGTGGAGCAATCCATCGGCGACCTCGGACTGGTGATGGTATTCCGCGGCCCCACCCGGGACTACGGCTACAAACCCAAGCATATCGAGATTTCCGGCCTGGAAATCCGCCACGGGCGCAAAACCTACACCTTCACCGATGCGGAAGGATCGGTCCGCCGTTTCGGCGGTTCCGGGATCTGGATGCTCGGGTGCGAGGACGTCAGCATCATTAACTGCAAGATCCACGACTGCGGCGACGGCCTGTTTGCAAAGTCCAACGGCGAGGAGGCCACGGCCACCCGGCGCATCCGGATCGCCCGCTGCCACATCGAGAACAATTCCGAAATCCCGCCCCCGCCCCCGGCATTCGAGTTCGCCTCGCACAACGTCTACACCGAGTGCTTCGGCGTGATTTTTGAGGACAATTACTTCGGCCCGACCCGCCCCGGTTCCAATGGCGGCAACCTCAAGGATCGCTCCACCGGCACGGTTATCCGCAACAACTGGATCGAGGGCGGACTCCGGCTGATCGACCTTGTGGAAGCTCAGGATGCGTGGCCCATGGCCCAGAACGATCCCGCCTATCGCCGCGCCCACGTCTACGGCAACTACCTGGTCAGCGGCCCGGGCCAAGCGGCCACCGCGGTCCACTATGGTGGCGATTCCGGTTCGGCCAATACCTACCGCAAAGGCCGGCTCGACTTCCATCACAACACGGTCGTCTTCCGCCGCGACCAGTCCGAGCTGTATCGCGTCCGGGTCTTTGAAATCACTTCCAACGACGAGGAACTAGTTGCCTGGAACAACATCTTCTACCGGGAAGCCGCCACGCGGGGCGCCACGCCCACGCTGCTTTACCTCGGGCTCTCCGAAGGCCGGCACAACTTCGGCACCAACTGGGTCAGTCCCGGTTGGGGCCCGTGGGACAACGGCATCCAGGGCATCGGCACGATGAACGGCCTGGAGAAGCTGGTGTCGCCCGGCGGGGAAAACCCCGGCTTCATCAATGCCGCCGCCAAGGACTACCGTCTCGGCGCCTACTCACCCATCCGCAATCTCGGCGAAGCCCTGCCGGCCGAAGCGCCCGCGGTGACTTCCCAATATGTTTTCCACGGCCGGAGCGAACTCCGCCCCAACGCCGGCGCTCCCGACCCGGGCGCGAATGAGTTCGTGCCTCCGGCAGGTCCAGTCGCCCCGGAAGCCCATCCGCAGAACCTCGCCGTGGTGCAGAACCGCCCCCTGCCCGTGCGGCTCACGGGCTACGACGGCAACGGTGACCCGCTGAACTTCGCCGTCGTCACACCGCCGGCCAGCGGCTCGCTGAGCGGCACCGCCCCGGAACTCACCTACACTCCGGGACCGGACTTTCTCGGCGTCGACAGCTTCTCCTTCGTGGCCTTCGACGCGGGCCTTACCTCCGCGCCGGTGACGGTCTCGCTCACGGTGGATCGGCCCCGGTATCTGCTGACCGTCCAAGGCGGCACCGGCAGTGGCAGCTACGTCGCCGGCACGGTGGTCAACCTCACCATTGCCGAGCCTCCCGCCGGGCAGCAGTTCATCTCCTGGGCCGGCGCCGCCGTGGCGGACAACCAGGCCGCCAGCACCTCCTTGGTCATGCCCTCCAGCGACACCACGGTTGCGGCGCTGTTCCGTCCGGTTGCCCCGGCGGGAGGACCGTTTACCTACGAAGTCGGCCCCGGCCGGCCGTATCCGACGCTGTCCTCCGTGCCTTGGACGCGGCTGTTCCCCGGCGATACGGTGCGGGTCCATTGGCGGCCAGAACCCTACGCGGAAAAGGTCCTCATTCCCGGCCGCGGCACCGCTACCGCCCCGATCCGTTTCGAAGGTGTGCGCGGCCCGAACAATCAGCGGCCAATCATCAGCGGCCTCAACGCCGTGACCGGCACGAACACGGCCTTTGCCTCCTGGGACATCAGCCAGTATCTCGGCCTGATCACGGTGGCCCGGGCCGACGGCGACTCCCAGTTCTTCAAGCCCGGTCACATCCGCATCAGTGGATTGGAACTGCGCGACGTGCAGCCGACGCCCAACGGCGTGACACCGATCATCTGGTTCGACGCGGCGGCCATCCGCCTGGATGGCGCCGAGCAGGTGCGGATCGAGGATTGCGACGTCCACGACGTCCCGACCGGCGTGCAGGCCCGGCTGAACGGCGGCGAGTTCGGCCTGACCCGCGACCTCGTGATTGAACGCTGCCACTTCCACCGCGTGGGCGTGGTCGGCAGCTACAGCGGCGCCAACCTGAACACCGAAGTCGCCGGCCTCACCGTCCGCTTCTGCCGGCTGGATCCGCTGCTGGAAGGTTCGTTCGGCGACAACGTGCTCGACCGCTCGGCCGGCACTGTGTTTGAGGCCAATCGCATCGAAGGCGCGGCCCGGATGCTGGAATTGGCCGCCCCGATTGGCGAGGCCGGCAACCTGATCCGCAACGACCCGCGCTTCAACCTGACCCGGGTGGTCGGCAACCTCATCCTCGTCACCCACCGCGAGGCCAGTCAGCCGGTCTTCTGCGGCGCCGACCTTTCGGACCCCGACCGCCCGCGCACCGGCACGCTGGAGATGTTCCATAACACCGTCCTGATTCGCAGCGGGGCCTACGAGGTGCGGGTGCCTTCCGTCGGCACGCCGATCACGGTCGATTTCCGAGGCAACATCATCCACCGCGCCGGCGATGAACGCATCCAGCTCCTCAGCGACCGCGGCACCCTGAACAGCGGCGTCAATTGGGTGAGCCCGGGTTGGCTGCCCGGCTCACCCGCCGTCATCAATGGCACCGCGAACATCATCGGGGCGGCGAACAACGATCCCGGACTGGATGCCGCCTACCGTCCCCAGGCCGGTTCGCCTTGCCGCGACACTGCCCCAGAACCGCTCCTGTCCGTGCAATACCGGGACATCGCCAACGGCCAACTCCGCGGCGTGATCGGCACGGCGGCGGACCTGGGCGCGTTTGAAGGCGGTTTGGCCGAACCCGGGCCGACGGCAACGCTGACCAGCGGCCTAGGCGGGAACGCTCTCCAGCTCCGCCTAGGCGGAACCCCGTCGGCCGCCTATCGGGTGCTGTGGTCGCCTGACCTGGCCACCTGGCAACCCCTCGGCATCTACACGCTGCCCGTGACCGGGGAGCTGGAACTTCCCAGCCCCACCACCGCCGCCGCCCAGGGCTTCTTCCGCGTCGAATAGGCGGATAGGACCGTCACAAGTTCAGGGACCGAGGGCTGCCGATCGGAAATCGGCGGCCCTTTTTGTTTCCCTTGGACCCATCAGGCTCCCGCGCTGGACGCCGCCGGGCAGGCCAATATGTGTTCCAAATTGGACAGCTTTGCGATTGCCGCGACCCGTCCGTTTTCCCACGTTGCGACCATGTATTCGCCCGCTGAACTCTTCGACCTGGCCCAGACGGAACACGCCGCGTTGTTCGACGGTGTCACCCACTCCTGGGAAGTCCTCCGCAAGCTCGCCGACTACTGCCGCACGCAGGCCAAGCCCGTGCAGTTGCACCGCGCCATCGGGCCGGTCCACATCGGGCCCAACGTGCAGATCGGCGAGGGCACGGTGCTGGAAGGCGGCG
>JBIIUN010000504.1:0-3426 GCA_044339945.1 Kapaibacterium sp. (SeqCode) | reverse complement strand
ACGCTCAGGGGCCAGCCGGGCGCATTGAGGTAGAGGTAACCGAGCGAACGGTCGGGACCGGCGTCGCCAATGCCGGGTTCCAGGGCGCGGGCGGCGAGCAGGTGGGTTTCCATTTCCCGGACCAGCTTGAGCGCGCTCATGCCCCGCGTGCTGGCCAGTTGGCCAAGATTCAGCCCGAGGTAGTATTCGAGGCCCGCGGACTGCGGGTGCAGTTGCAGGCCGGTTCGGGCGGTGGCGATGCCTTCCTCGGCCAGCCTGGCCTTGGCGCCGGAATTGGTGGCGAAGCTGGTCGCCTCAAACGCCAACCGGGCCAGGGTGACAAGGTGGACGAGATTTGTGGGCGCCGCGGCGACTTGGCGACGAGCCTCGGCCAAGGACTCGGCGGCGGGCGACCCGCGGGCCGTTTCGCCGCGGAGGCGGGCGGCGCCGGCCAGGGCCAGCAGCGCCCAAACGGCGGCCCAACGGAGCAGGCGGCGGCGAAGTATTTCGCCCTTCGTCGGAAAATCGGCTTGCCCAGTCATCGCTGACGTCACTATACCGTCGCGGTCTGTCACTGACAGTAATGGTTTCCATCACGCTTCAACTTCAACCGGAGAGGGTCTCTTGAGCCGCCCATTTCCCTCTCGTAACGCACCTCCACCCCCGCTTCACCGGATCAACGGCAAGATCCGGGCGCGTGAAGTCCGAGTCATCGGTCCCGACGGCCAGCAGGTGGGCGTGATCCCGCTGGGGCAGGCCATCGTCATGGCCCAGAATTCGGGCCTCGACCTGGTTGAGATTGCGGCCACGGCCATTCCGCCGGTCTGCCGCATCGTCGATTACGGCAAGTTCAAATACGAGCTGTCGAAGAAGGAGAAGGAGGGCAAGAAGCACCAGCACTCCAACGACGTGAAGGAGATCCAGCTCTCGCCGACGATTGATCCGCACGATCTCGGCATCAAGCTGGACCACGCCATCGGGTTCCTGTGCGAGGACCTGAAGGTGAAGATTTCCCTCCGCTTCCGGGGCCGCCAGATGGCCCACACGGAAGTGGGCATGGGCGTCGTCCAGAAGTTCCTCAAGGACGTCTCCGGCTGGGGCCAGCCCGACAATCATCCGAAGCTGATCGGGCGTTCGATCAACGTGATGATCAGCCCGCTGCCCAAGCAGAAGCGCGCCAAGAACCCCAAGGAAGTGGCCGAGGACGCGCCTGCGGCAGCCCTGGCTCCCGCCGCGAAGCCGGTTCGGGTCGTTGCAGATTCCGGATCCGTGGGCGAGCCCGCGGCGCCGCCCGCCGAATAGTCGGTCCCGACGGACCCTTTCCGCAAAGCCACGCCCACCAGCGTGGCTTTTCTCTTTTCCGCCCAGGCTTTAGCGTCGCCGCATGAACTCCCGCCTCCCCGCTTGGATTGGTTTGGTCACGGCGATCCATTTCGTCGTGGGAAACCTGTTCGCGGAGGTGGGCACGCGGCTTCGTTTCCACGGCGGCCCCGAGAGCCGCCCGTTTGCCATCGCTGAGTTCAGGCTGCCGGCCGACGGCCCATCCGGGCGCGCTTGGGAACTGAAAATGGCCGGCCAGCGGCTTGCGGTCCAGGCGGGCGATGGCGGACGCGCTTGGGTCGTCTTGCCGGCACTGGGCGCCGGCCAAACGGTGGAAGGGCAACTTACTGCGGTGGCTTCCCGAATCGGGCGGCCACAAGCCGAAGCGAGGATGAATGGCACCCGCCTGGAACTGCGCCTGCCCGAGGGACCGGTCGGCACGTATCAGATGGGCGGTGGCGAATTACCGCGCGCCGATGTCCCGGAGAAGTTTCGCCGCGGGGGGTATCTGCACCCGCTGCTGACCCCGGCCGGGCGGCAAGTGACCGACGATTATCCGGCGAACCACCTTCATCATCACGGCGTATGGTCGCCGTGGACCAAGACGAAGTTCGAGGGCCGCACCCCGGATTTCTGGAACATGGGCGACCGCAAGGGGCGCGTGGACTTCGTGGCGCTGGACGGCCACTGGAGCGGCGCGGTTCACGCCGGCTTCCGGGCGCGGCACCGGATGGTGGACATGCTGTCCCAGCCCGAGAAGACGGCCCTCGACGAAGCATGGGAAGTGCGGCTGTTCAACCTCGGCGAAGCGATGAACCGGCGAGGCCACGTGTTGGAAATCACGATGACCCAGACCTGCGCCACGGCCTCGGCCTTGGAGCTGCCGAAGTATCATTACGGCGGCCTGGGCGTGCGCGGCAACTGGGCGTGGAACGGTGCCGCCTCGACCCGATGGCTGACTTCGGAGGGGCTTACCAATCGGCTCACCGCCAACGAAACCCGCGGCCGTTGGTGCTGGTTGGGCGGCTTGGTGGACGGGCAAGTGGCCGGGTTGACCGTGCTGGGTGCCCCGGAGAATTTCCGCGCGCCGCAGCCGATGCGGGTGAACCCGACCGAACCCTTCTTCTGCTTCGCGCCCTCGCAGCTGGGCGACTGGTCCATCGAGCCCGGCAAGCCCTACGTGGCGCGGTATCGCCTCCTGCTCACGGACGGCGAACCGGATCGCGAACTGATTGAGCAGTGCTGGCGGGATTTGGCGGAACCGGTGCGGGTGGAAGTGTTGCGGTAGCTCACCAGCGCCGGCTGACTTTTAACGGCGGGCGTAAACCCGGGCGAGTTCCTCCGGCGAGGCGCCGAGGTGCCAGCGGAGGTTCACGGAGAACATGCGCCAGTAGGTCCGGAGCACGCCGCGCTCGCGGAAACGGCGGGCTGACGTGGTGACCGTGGCGTCGGCGAGGGCCAGGCGGCCTTCGCGGCGCAGGGCGCGGCAGAGCAGGTGTTCCTCCATCAGCGGCACGTCGGGCACACCGCCGATGCGTTCGAGGATTTCGCGCCGGACGAAGATGGCCTGGTCCGCGTAGGCAAACTGGAGGCAACGCATCCGCAGGCGACAGCGGAATTCGGAACCCGCCATCAGCCAGTGCGGATCGCGGAAGGCCTTGCGGAAGGCACCGCCCACGACGGCGGGATTGGCGAGCGCATCGGCAATGGCGGCGCCGGCGTCCTCCGGCAACCAGGTGTCGGCGTGGAGGAACAGCAGGACGTCACCCGTGGCAAGCTGGACGCCGCGGCGAAGCTGGCCGCCCCGGCCTGGCGGGCCCGTGAGAAAGCGGGCGCCGGCCTGCCGTGCAATCGCCTCGGTGGCGTCGGTGCTGCCGCCGTCTGAGACGATGATTTCTGTGAACTCCGGAGCCTGCCGCAGCCGCCGGAGGGTTTCCTGCAACTCCGCCGCTTCGTTCAGCGCGGGGATGACCACCGACAACGTTGGATTGGGAACAGGCATTGGACCTTAGTTCATCAAGCCAAGTTGCCGGTGATGACTACGGTTTATTCAGGTTTTGCCAGACCGCTCATATAGCACTTCGGCACATCCAGAAGAATCAATCGAACGGGTTCTGGAATGCAGGC
>JBIIUN010000463.1:0-3898 GCA_044339945.1 Kapaibacterium sp. (SeqCode) | reverse complement strand
GAGAAGGGCGAAGTCGATCCGACGATGCCGGTTTACCCCGAGAAAGGTCAGCCGCTCAAAGAGCATCACATTCCCGGTCTGGAGCAACTCGCCTCGGCTGACCTCGTGATTTTCTTTCCCCGCCTGCTCACGCTCCCGATGGCGGAACGGGAACTGATCGTAAAGTATATCGATTCTGGCAGGCCCATCATCTCCATCCGGACGGGGAACCACGGTTTTCACGCGGCGTTGCCCTACAAGATCAACGGCAAGCAGGTCCGCTGGGGCGAGGATGTGCTGGGCGGATCATTCATGAGCCACCATGGCAACTGGCAGGCCGACTCCACGCGCGGCATCATCGTGGCCGAGCAGAAGGATCATCCCATTCTCACCGGCGTAAGCGACATCTGGGGGAAGTCGGACGTTTACCGCACCTACCAGGAAGGCACGAGCCTGCCGACCAATTGCACCGCGCTGGTCTGGGGGCAGCCGCTCTTGGGTCGCAACCACGACGACCCGCCGAATCCGAAGCTGGAACCGCTGCCCGTCGCGTGGTTCAAGCACTGGCAGACCAGCGACGGCAAGAAGGCCCGTGTCTTCCACTCCACCATGGGCAGCGCACACGATCTCCAATCCGCCGGGTTGCGCCGCCTCATCATCAACGCCGTCTATTGGGGATTGGGAATGGAGTCCGAAATCACGCCCAACCGCAGCGTGAACATCGTGGGGACTTATCAGCCGCACGAAAGCGGCTTCAACTACCAGGAACTCGGCATCGTCCCCAAGCCGGTTTCAGCTTACCGATGAACAGGCATTGGAACGCCTTGTCCGCGAATCAGCGGCCGTGGGCGTGACCGGCACCCGCCGGTTTCGTCCAGGTAGCGGCACCACCGGCAAGGCCTGTTCGGCCAATTCCGTAAAGCCGGATCTCGTCGGGTAATGCCATCCCACGCCGAACGTCCATGATCCGACTCCCGCTTCGGCCGGGGAGAATCTCCGTCCGCCATTCGCTGGCCACCCGCGTCTGGAGCACCACCTGCCGGGCGGGTTCGCGGGAGCCGATAAACTGCCAGTTCAAGTCCAACGCCGCGCCGCCGGCCTGTGATTCCACCCGGAGCTGCGGCGCCGCCGGGGCGTTGGTGCCGAGCCAAGGTGCCGCCGGCACCAGCGCCGGTTCACGGAACAGTTCGGCAAGCCGATCCCCGACCCCACCCTTGTTGAGGCGCAGGCTGCTGGCGTTCCAGAAGAGCACGCCGTCCGCCCGCCGCGACCGTGCTATCCGGACCTGGTTGGCGACATCTTCCGCGGGTCGATCTTTGCCAATTTTGTCACTGGCGAGGCCAGGGACCAGGATGCGCCGGTGGGCATTCTGCTCGCTCCACCAACCCAGCAGCGCGTTGAAGTCCTGCTCCCGGCGGTTCATCGGCCAATAGAGCTGCGGCGCGAAGTAGTCGGCCCAGCCCCGGTTGATCCAAAGGCGTGCGTCGGCATACAGGACGCCAAATTGGTCCAATCCCCGGATGCCGGCGGGATGGTTGGGCCTCCAAATTCCAAATGGGCTGACCCCGAACTTCACCCACGCCTTCGTGCCATGGACCGTCTTTTCAATTCGTTCAACCATCTCATTGACGTTTTGCCGGCGCCAATCGGCGACCTCAAGGCGGCCTCCCTGCTGACGGTAGCGGCCGTAGCTGGCTTGGTCCTGAAACGGCCGGACCTTTCCGTCGTCGCCGTCGGGATACGGATAAAAGTAGTCGTCGATGTGGAAACCATCGACGTCGTAGCGGCGAACGAGGTCCGCCACGACCTTGAGGGTGTGGGCCTGGGCCGCCGGATTGCCAGGATCGGTCCACAGGTGCCGGCCGTGCGGGACCATCCAATCCGGATGCGCCCGACTGACATGGGTGCGGGCGACGGGCGACTTCGCACCGACATAGCGCGCGCGGTAGGGATTGATCCAAGCATGCAGTTCTAGGCCCCTTTCATGGGCTTCGGCACAGGCAAACTGAAGCGGATCCCAACGCGGGCGTGGCGCCTCACCCATCCGGCCGGTCAGGTATTCCGACCAAGGCTCCAGGGGCGAATCGTAGAAGGCGTCCGCGGCGGTCCTGACCTGGAAGACGACCACGTTAAGCCGGGACGACTTCGCCAGGTCCAGCAGCGCCCGCAGTTCGGTCTGCTGCTGCGAGACGGGCAGGCCGGGTTTCGATGGCCAGTCGATGTTGCCCACGGTCGCGACCCACATCCCGCGAAACTCGCGGGCGGGCGCCTCAGCGGCAGCCATCGAACCCCAAGCAATGCTGGCGGACAACAGGGCGGCAAGAAGCACACGGAACACTTCGGCGACCATGGCGGCCGCCAACCAACATCGCAAGCAACCGCGATTGCCCGCGCCCAAAGAAAAGGGGCCCGGTATCCCGGGCCCCTTAGACATTGATCAGAGCTCAGCCTTACAGGCGGTCACCCTTGCGGTTGATGCCGTCAAAGATGCAGTTGAAGGCTCCCGAGTTGAAGTTGCAGGTGCGCTTCCTCGAATTCGCCTGAGCCAGCAGCGCGGAAACGGTGTAAGACCGATTGTTGGTCAGGCCAACACAGGAACCATAACAATCGACATTGTAGCATTTGGCACCCGTGCCTGCGGACGACACGTTGAATCCGCTGGCCCGGGCAACAGTGCCCGCCAAGTCGGAGTCAGTGACATAAACCGCCAAGGCGGCTGCCAGCATTTGTGCCTCGGTCTTGGCACCGCGAACACAGAACTGGGCTCGGAAGAAGGCAGCCACCTGATCGTTGCTGCGGCCTGCCAAGTTCCTGCTGCCGGCATTGGCACCCCAGAGGTGCGGATAGGTGGCGGCCAGCCAATTACCAAGATTCCGGGCAGTAGGGCCACCGTTCAGTGACCGAATCAGCGCTTGGCCGTTCGGGCCGTTCCAATAACCGATGGTAGCAGTATCGCCGGAAACCAAGCCGACACACGTCGAAGGCGCCGGATCAATCTTGATTGAACAGCAGACCGTCTTGTAGCCGTAGCATCCGCAAGCGGAGTAATTCGCACCAGCAACCTTGGCGACGAACGTGAACGTGCCGGCACTGGTGGGGTTACCGGTGATGGTCCCGGAAGTCGGATTCAACGTCAGCCCCGGAGGCAGGTTGCCCGAAACAATCGAGAAGGTGTAGGGCGCAACTCCACCGGTCGCCGTCAGCGAGCCAGTGTAGGCCGTGCCCACCCTGCCGGTGGTCGTGGAGACGCAACTCAAACCGATCGGAGGGCAATTGGCAGCGACAGTGATGCGGCAGCAAACCGTGTCGAAGCTGTCACATCCGCAGGCCGCAGCGGCGGAATCAACCACCTTGATGACAAAGTCGCGGAAGCCGGCGGAGGTCGGAGTGCCCGAAATCACGCCAGTATCCCGGTTAAGAGTCAGACCGGCGGGCAAGCTTCCGGAGACCACGAAGAACTTGTAAGGAGCCACACCGCCCGAGACGCTCAGCGTCGAGCTATAGGCTTCACCGACCACACCTGTGTTATCCGCCACGCAGCCGACTTTGACCGGTGTGCAAGCGGGCGCCACGGTGACGGAGCAATTGACCGTCGAAGTCTGGGTCAGTGTTCCGCCCGCAGAGTCCGTCACGGTCACCGAGAACGGAAAGGCGCCAGCCGACGGCGGCGTGCCGGTCAGGGCTCCCGTGGTAGGATTCAATGACAACCACGAGGGCAACGAAGTGCTGCTGAAGGAATAAGGCGAAACACCGCCAGTAACCGCGATCGTGGCGTTGTAAACCGAGCCCACCCGGCCAGTCGTGACGGAAGCGCAAGCTACCTCAAGCGTGGGCGGAGGCGGAGGAGCGATGGTGATGGAGCACTGTTTGGTGGCAGTGTGGATTCCGGTATTGCCCACTGCATCCGTGACCGTGATCG
>JBIIUN010000462.1:0-3900 GCA_044339945.1 Kapaibacterium sp. (SeqCode) | reverse complement strand
CCAGGGCACGCCGGCAGGGCCGGGCCGGGCACCGGGAGATCGCGGGCGAACCGGGCTCGCAGGTGACGACCGCCTCGTGGCAGAACAGGCTGATCCACTCGCGGGCCTCCAAACGGTCGGAGCGGGTGCCTCCGCGGAGTTCCCAGTGACCGGACGCATGGCGCAGCAGGTGGGCGGCGCCGAAGGAACGGACCAGTTCGGATTCGGTGCCGGTGGATGGAAAGGTGAAGTTCATGTTCAGTTTCATCGCGACCAGCTTGGCCCCGTGGGTCGGACAACGGTGGAACGAGGCCTCGATAATTGTTCATCGGCATTTGCGGCGGACGCCTTGACCCGCGGGCTGGGCGCCGGCCCCGCGATGACTTGCCGGCCGGGGACCCGCCCTTACCCTGCGCCCACATGAGTTTTGTCGCGGAGTTCAACCGGCTCCCCTTTGCCGACCTGCTGCAACGCGCCCGCACCGCCACCGCCGCCGACGTGGCGCGGGTGCTGGGCGCCGAGACCCGGTCCCTGGCGGATTTTGCGGTGCTGCTGTCGCCGGCGGCGGCCGGGGTGCTGGAACCGCTCTGCCGGCAATCTCAGGCCCTGACCCGCCAGCGCTTCGGCAAGGTCATCCGGCTGTTCGCGCCGCTCTACCTGAGCAACGAATGCATCAACAATTGCGCCTACTGCGGCTTCTCCCGCGATAATCCGATCCTGCGGGTCACGCTCTCGGTCGACGAGGTCCGCCGGGAAGCCGCCGCGCTCACCGCCGAAGGCTTCCGCAACCTGCTGCTGGTGGCCGGCGAGCACCCGAAGTTCGTCTCGAACGGCTACCTCGCCGATTGCACCGCCGCGCTGCATGGCGTCGTCCCGTCGCTGTCGCTGGAAGTCGGTCCGATGGAAATCGCGGAATACGAACCGATCGTCCGCGCCGGCGCCGAAGGCTTGGTGGTCTACCAGGAAACCTACGACCGGGACGTTTACGGACGCATGCACACGCTGGGCCCGAAACGGAATTTCGACTGGCGTCTGGAATGCCCCGAGCGGGCCTACGCCGCCGGGTTCAAGCGGCTGGGCATCGGGGCGCTGCACGGCCTGGCCGACTGGCGTTACGAAGCCCTGGCCACCGCCGCCCACGCGGCCTACCTGCTGCGCCACTGCTGGAAGGCGATGCTCACGATTTCGCTGCCCCGGCTGCGGCCGTGTGCGGGCGAGTTCCAGCCGCTCACGCACCTCGGCGACCGGGAACTCGTCCAACTTGTGGCCGCTTTCCGCCTGTTCCTGCCCGATGCCGGTCTGGTGCTTTCCACCCGCGAGCCGGCGCCCTTGCGCGACGGCCTGCTGCCGCTGGGCATCACCCACGCCAGCGCGGGCAGCCACACCGAGCCCGGAGGCTATACCGGCGCCGGACGCGACAGCATCCACCAGACGGTTCGTGGCCGGATCGTGGAACTGGCCGCCGATGCCAGCGAATGGTCCCCGCAAAGCGGCCGGGCCACGAACGCGACGGGCCAGTTCGACATCGCGGACGAACGTTCCGCCGGCGAAATCGCGGCCCTGATCCGGCGCCTGGGCTATGAACCCGTCTGGAAAGATTGGGACGCCGTGCTCAGCGCGTGACGGCCGCTGACGACGCTCCACCGGACAACCAAGGTGCCGAATTGGGGTCCGGAAGATCGGCGCACTGAAATCCCGATCGGCAGGCCGCGCTGGCCGGTGCTCCGCACCCAGGCGGCGGATTCGCCAGAGGCTGGTCCGCGCGGTATTTGCGGGCGTAAGTCCGTGGGCGCGCCGGCCGGCGCGGCGTGCGAGGCGCCGACTCACGTCGACCGCTACCGCGTGGGCTCCGATTGCCGGCTCAGCCACGGCGAGAAGATACGCCCGGATGTGGTCGAGAAGGAAGTAAAGGCTGGTCAAGGTCAGGATGCACGGGTAATGAACAGCGTATGCAAGTTCGAGTCCTTCTGACTGCTCTGCCACTTGTTTGCTGTGCCCTTGCTACTCACGGAAGTTCCTTCATCACCATTCAAAACGCGGGATTCGAAGGACTGACTGGAGCTGATCCCATTCATTTTGACGGTTCAGGGTCCCTGCGGGACAACCACTACAGTGTTCAGTCCGGGTATCCGTTCGAAGCGACGGGGTTCGCTTCTTCTACACCAATCCCTGGTTGGCAAACTTCTGCGTCGGCTGGGACTTACAATGCACCGCTAAGTTTGGTTCCCGGCGGAGTCCCAGAGGGCCAGAACGTCGCTTGGATTAACGTGACTGGCGATATTCGCCAAACTCTGTCAGACAACTTTTTGGGCGATACTTCCTACCTGTTGAGTGTCTCGATTGGGTCACTTCAGGGCTACGGCTTCCCTGGCTACCAGATTGGATTGTTTGCAGGAGGAACTGCTGTTGCCTCGCTGAGCAGCAATTCTCGTGTGGCGCCGGCAGGTCAGTTCGACACCGTAAGTCTTAGTGCGTCGGTGCCGTCCGGCTCCGCCTTCATCGGTTTGCCGATTGAGATACGGCTGGGCATTCCTGGAAGCGGGATTGACCAAGTCAATTTCGACCAGGTTCAGTTGGTGGCCACTCCCGTGCCCGAGTCCGAATGGATGGCCATTGGTGCCGGGGCCGCTCTCGCTGCGTTTGCCGGCTTCCGTCGCTGGCGATAAGCGGGCACCACCCTGCCCAATGTCGCGGCCCCCGTTCTTCAGCATACTCCTGCCGACCAAAAACCGGTCGGAGATTGTTTCAGGAGCGATTCGTAGCGTGTTGGGGCAGACATGCCCAGACTTCGAGTTGATCGTCTCAGACAACGATGACTCTCCTACCGCAACACTAGAAGCGGTAGCCCGGTTCAGTGATGCGCGTATTCGATATTGCCGAACCTCGGGCAACCTCGCGATGCATGAGAATTGGGACAACGCGTTCCTGCAGGCGCGGGGTCAGCACATCTTGGTGCTGGAAGACAAGATGCGGTTGGTCCCAAACGCCTTAGAGGTGCTGAAGGAACAGGTATCGCGCGAAGGCACGCTGGTCTCGTTCCCGGTCACCTTCGTCAAAGACTCTGAACTTCCCGCCGTGCCTCTCCCGGTGCGCGGTGAACGTTGGGAAAGTTCCGCGATCATCGACGACTTTTCCCGGTTTCTGCCCCGCTCATTTGACCGAATTCCCAAGGGGTTGGACTGCTGCGCGCCAAGGGAGCTGTTGGCCCGGATCAAGGCCGAAAGCCCGACGGGATTCCTGTTTTCCCATGTCTGTCCGGACTACTCGTTCGGATTCATGGTGCTTTCGAGGCTCGACCGAATCGTCCACCTGAGCACTCCGTTGGTCTATGTGCCGAACAACTGGATGTGGGCCGGGAAATATTCCAATGGGCAGGCGACCTACAAGAAGGACGCGATCATCCGTCGCTTTGTGCAACAGCTCCCCGTGACGCCCGAAGACATCATCGCGCACGTGCCGGTGAAGGCGCGGTATCTTTGGATCAACATGGTCCTGTTCGACTTCTTCACGAAGTATCGCCGCGCGGGACACACCCCCGCGATCAACTGGGCCGACTATCACGCCTTCGTGATGACACTCATCCTGCTGGGGCGGAAACTCGGTGGGGACATGAAGGAGGAAACAGAGGCCGTCCGCGCGTCGTTGAGGCAAAAGGGCCTTGGCTTTCGGGCCACGGTTTACCTGAAATTCATCCATCAACTCTGGCGGAGCCTTTTGCGCACCATAGGCGGACGGTTGGCGACACGTAGAGCCTGAATCCATTTCCATGGCCTCCAATTCCAGCAAAGACACCTCCAGAGGCGGGCTGCTGCTCGCCACCGTGGCCATTGCCGCAGCGCTGCTCGCGTTGTTCCACGACAGTCTCCTTCCCGGGCAGGTTCTGTTTGCCAACGATGCCCCCTTGGGCCGCCTCGCCGCTCA
>JBIIUN010000068.1:0-14116 GCA_044339945.1 Kapaibacterium sp. (SeqCode) | reverse complement strand
TTCAACCAGCCGCAGCCCGACGACGTGGACATGGCCGACGTGAAGGGCCAGGAGTCCGTGAAGCGCGCCCTCGAAGTCGCCGCCGCCGGCGGGCACAACCTGCTTTTGATCGGACCTCCAGGCACCGGGAAATCCATGCTCGCGAAACGCCTCGCGACGATTTTGCCACCGCTCACCCTAGAGGAGGCGCTGGAGACCACGAAGATACACAGCATCGTCGGCCAACTGGCGCCCGGCCAGGCGCTCGTAACGCAGCGACCGTTCCGCTCGCCCCATCACACCGCCAGCGACGCTGGGCTCCTGGGCGGCAACATCAATCCCACGCCCGGCGAAATCTCGCTCGCGCACAATGGCGTGCTGTTCCTCGACGAATTGCCCGAGTTCAAGCGCAGCGTGCTGGAGACCATGCGCCAGCCGCTGGAGGAAGGCCGCGTCACCATCTCGCGCGCCGCCGGCACGATGACCTTTCCGAGCCAGTTCATGCTGGTGGCCGCGATGAACCCGACGCCGGACGGCAAGATGCCCTCGGAGAGCAAGTCGTCACCACGCGAAATCCAAGCCTACCTCGGGCGCATCTCAGGGCCGCTGCTCGACCGCATCGACATCCACGTCGAGGTGCCGCAGGTGAAGTTCGCCCAGATGACCAATGCCGCGCCCGGCGAACCCAGCGCCGCGATCCGCGCCCGGGTGATTGCCGCCCGCGAACGGCAGCGCGCGCGTTTCGCCGGCCGACCAATCACCTGCAACGCCCGCATGGGCACCCGCGAGCTGAAGCAGTTCGTGCAGCTCGACGAGATGACGCTCCAGATGCTCAAGAACGCGATGACCGAGCTGAACCTCTCGGCCCGCGCCTACGATCGCATCCTCAAGGTGTCCCGCACCATAGCCGACCTCGCCGGCAGTGATACCGTCACGCACGAGCACGTCTTCGAGGCGGTGCAGTATCGCTCGATGGACCGGAATCTGTGGGGATAAATGCGCGGGGTTTGAATGAGCAAGCTGCGTCCAACCGTGAAGGCCACACTCTACCGTCGTGTTCTTGACATCCTGGAAACAGCCCGGGTCGGCGTCGCGCGTTCCGTCAATACCACGCAGGTGATCGCCAACTGGCTGATCGGGCGGGAGATCATCGAAGACGAGCAGAAAGGACGGCGGCGGGCCGGGTATGGCGAACGGCTGCTGGAAGAACTCTCGACCCGCCTGACCGGGGATTTTGGCGGCGGTTACTCCGTCCAAAGCCTGCGCTACATGCGCCAGTTTTATCTGGGATTTCCGGCGCTGCTCGACGCCCGCCCGATTCGCCACACACCGTGTGGCGAATTGCCCGCGGCTGCCGGAACGGCTGTGCCGGAGATTCGCCACACACTGTGTGGTGATTTACCCGCGCCCGCCAAAAATTGGAAGCCAGGGCGACTGCATCCCAACCTTGCGTGGTCGCTTTACCGTCAGTTGTTGCGGGTGGAAATGCCCGAAGCCCGTGCCTTTTACGAGATTGAGGCGATCCGGAACAACTGGTCTGCCCGCGAACTCGAACGGCAGATCAACAGCCTGCTCTTCGAGCGGCTGGCCCGGAGCCGCGACAAGAAGGGACTGCTCAAGCTCGCCACCCGCGGCCAGCAGGTGCAGGGGCCGGCGGACATTTTCAAAGACCCCGTCGTCATCGAATTTCTCGGCCTGCCCGAATCCCACCGGCTGGTGGAGTCGGAACTCGAGGCAGCCCTGCTGACGAACCTCCAGGCCTTCCTGCTCGAACTCGGCCAGGGGTTCGCCTTCGTCGCCCGCCAGCAGCGGCTCACGCTGGACGGCGACCACTTCTACATCGACCTCGTGTTCTACCACGTCGTCCTCAAATGCTACGTGCTCGTGGACCTCAAGGTCGGCAAGCTTACCCACGAGGACATCGGCCAGCATCAGCTCTATGTGAACTATTACGACGAGCACCGACGCAATCCCGGTGATCGGCCAACGCTCGGCCTCATTCTCTGCACCGACAAGAACGATGCCGTGGTGAAATACACGCTCGGCCCCAGTCAGAAGCCGAACATCTTCGCCAGCCGCTACCGGCTCCACCTGCCCGCCGAGACTGAACTCCGGGCCGAAATCCGCCGTGAACTAAGGGAGTTCCAGCAGGGCTCCGCGCGACCATGAACTATCCGCCTCCGGAAGCTGGATGCAGCCGCACGATCGCCAACCTCGCCGGCAGCGAGGCGGGTGCATATCGGTCGACGGACCAGAATCTGTGGGGGTGACACTTGGCTTCCCCACATGAGCCACTGCGCCAAGCCCTCAACCGGCATTTCGGTCCGCTTGGCTTTTGCCGCCGCCTCCGGCTAGCTTCGCCGACCGAAAGGTTACTTCCGTGCTGCATCTTGAACTCGAAAAGCGGCTCCACGCCGCGCTGCTCGCCGCCCGCCCCGGGACCAATGTCGCCGCCGTCCGCGTCCTGCCCGCGCCCGACGCCAAGTTCGGCGACTACCAGTGCAACGCGCTGATGACACTGGCCCGAGAGCTGAAGACGAATCCGCGTCAGCTCGCCACCGAGGTCGTTGCCCAGCTCAATGTGGCCGACCTGTGCGAGCCTGTGGAGATTGCCGGCCCCGGCTTCCTGAATTTCCGCCTGAAGGCCGCCGCCCTCGGCGCCGTGCTGGCCGCCGCCGCGCGCGGAGAGCATCTCTTTTTCGCCCCGGCCGGCGCCGCGGCGCGAACCTACGTGGTGGACTTCTCGTCGCCCAACGTCGCCAAGCCGATGCACGTCGGCCACATCCGCTCGACCGGCATCGGCGATTCGTTGGTGAAGGTGCTGCGCCGGCTCGGCCACCGCGTGATCACCGACAATCACTTGGGCGACTGGGGCACGCAGTTCGGCATGTTGCTGCTGGGCTGGAAAACGCGGCTCGACCGCGCCGCGTTGGAAGCCGATCCCATCTGCGAACTGGAACGGCTCTACAAGGAGGTCAACGCGCTGTGCGACGACACGAAGCCGACCTTCGATCCCGCCATGCGCGATGCCGCCAAGAACGAGCTGGTAAAGCTCCAGGCCGGCGACGCCGAGAACCTCGGCATCTGGCGCGAGATGCAACGGCTTTCGCAGCTCCAGTTCGATTCGGTCTACGGCCGGCTGGGCGTGAGCTTCGACCACACCTTGGGCGAGAGCTTCTACAACCCGTGGCTTGCCGGTGTGGTGGATGACCTCGTCGCGCGCGGCTTGGCGCGTTCGAGCAAGGATGCCGTCGCCGTGTTTGCCGACACGCTGTGGGCCGACGAGGCTTCGCGCCCGGCGCCGAAGGACAACCCATTCCTCGTGCAGAAGGACGGCGAGTGGGTGGACCAGCCGGCGCTCATCAAGAAGTCTGACGGCGGCTTCAACTACATGACCACGGACCTCGCGACCATCGCCCATCGCGTGCGCGAATGGGCGCCCGACGAGATCGTGTATGTCGTGGACGACCGCCAGGCGCCGCATTTCCGGCAGCTTTTCGCGATCGCCGCGCGCTGGCATCCGGACTGGACCGCGAAGACCAAGCTCACCCACGTCGGTTTCGGCAAGATCTGCGGCGCGGACAAGAAGCCGCTGAAGACCCGCGACGGCAACACGCCCAAGCTCGCCGCCCTGCTCGACGAGGCGGAGGAACGCGCCCTCACGTTGGTCACCGAGAAGCGCGCCGAACTTTCCGAAACGCGCCGCAAGGAAATCGCCCGCGTGGTCGGCCTGGGTGCTCTGAAATATCAGGACCTGCTGCCGCACCGGACGAGCGACTACGTGTTCAACTGGGACAAGATGCTGGCGCTGACCGGCAATACGGCGCCCTACGTGCAATACCAGTTTACCCGCGCCGCCAAGGTGGCCCGCGACGGACGTGGGAATGCCCAAGGCCAAATTTCCAATGCCCAAGCCGTGTTGGTCGAGGAGCAGGAACTCGCGCTGGCCAAGCTGCTGCTGAACTACGGTCACACGCTCACGCGGACGGCGGAGGACTACTCGCCCAATTTCCTGTGCAACTACGTCTATGAACTGGCGAGCGCCTACTCGCGTTTCTACGACAACTGCCCGGTCCTCAAGGCCGAGGAACCGACCCGCTCGTCGCGCCTCGTGCTGTGCGAACTGACCGCGAAGGTGCTGAAGGACGGCCTCGGCCTGCTCGGCATCGAGACGATCGACGAGATGTGAACGGTTCCGGATATCCCATCACGACACGAACTCGACAGCACCCTAAACCGGCTCTCGGATTCTGGCCGTAACCTCCATGGGCACCCTTCCACGCATTTTGACCTTCGGTTCTCTGAGCGGACTGACTTGGTCGGTTGTTCCTGGCATTCTGGCCGAACTGTTCATCAGCCGCGCTGACGTGCCGGCAGTGCTCATTGCCGGGCTGGTGTCGGGCGTCGCCACGTCAATTGCTCTGGGCGCAGTGGTGACGCGGACCGGACGTTGGCTCACCGTTATGTTGGGACTTTTGTCGCTTCCGTTCGGCGCGTTCGTGTTTGGTTTCAGCCTTGCGCTCCTCGGCAAGTTTCTTCCCGCGCTCACCAGCGGCTCGCGCGGGTTTCCCGAGCCGTGGAACCTTGGGTTCACCTACGCGCTTCTAAGCGTCGTCTCGGTGTTTGCAATAGGCCTGTTCCCGCTCGCCGTCGCTTCCACGTTCTTGCTCAAAAGGTTTGTGCTGCACGGGAGCAAGGCGCCTCGGGATGATGGGCTGGCTTCAAGCTCGACATAGTGGCAGCCGCCTATTCCGGCCCAGTCACCACGAATTCACGAACCCACCGTTACCATGCTCCTACTCGGCATCATGTCCGGCACCAGCCTCGATGGCGTGGACTTCGCGCTGTGCGACTGCCGCGGCCGAAGCCGAATCCGGTTGTTGGAATTCTGGTCCGCGGATTTTTCGCGCCCGCTGCAACGCCGGTTGCAGGCTGCGGCCAAGGGTGAGGCAACCAGTTGGGAAACCGCCCAACTGCACCACGACCTTGGACGCTTCTACGCCACCGCCGCCAAACGCGGCCTGGCGGAACGCAACCTCAGCGCGGACGCCGTGGGCCTGCACGGGCAGACGATCTTCCACCGGCCGCCGCCACCCTCCGGCAGAGGCAATTCGAAGGCCGCGCTCGCCGCCACGTTCCAGCTCGGCGAACCCGCCCATCTCGCCGCGGCGCTGCGGGTTCCCGTCGTCTCCAATTTCCGCGCCGCCGACCTGGCTGCCGGCGGGCAAGGCGCGCCCTTGGCCACGCTGTTCCATCGGGTGGTCTTCGCGCGCCGCGGCGAATTTGTCGCCGTGAACAATCTCGGCGGCATCAGCAACGTCACCGCCCTCGACTGGTCCGACCGGACGGCCGCCGCGCCGAAGGTCCAAGCATTCGACACAGGGCCGGCGAATGTGTTGCTTGATCTCGCTATGCGCGAACTGACCGGCGGGAGGAAGTCCTGCGACCTCGACGGCCGCTGGGCCGCGCAGGGCTGGGCCAAGCCGGAACTCGCCCAGCGTTGGTTGAAGCACCCCTACTTCTCGGCGCCGCCGCCCAAGAGCACCGGCCGGGAACTGTTCGGTGAACCCTTCCTCCGCCGGGTCATGGCCGACTGCCAACGGGCGAAGCTCTCGCCACCCGACATCCTCGCCACCCTGACCTGGTTCACCGCCCGGTCCATCGCGGCCAATTACGACCGGTTTGTCCGGACTGCCGGCCGACGCCTGCCCACCCGGGTCGTCCTGTGCGGCGGCGGCGCTGCGAATCCCACGCTCCGCGAACATCTGGATGCCGCGCTCGGGGAGCTTTCACCCGACATCCGCCTCGTTCCCTGCGAGGACTTCGGCTGGCCCCGCCAGGCGATTGAAGCCGCGGCCTTCGCGCTTCTCGCCCATTACCGACTTCGCGGTTGGCCGGCCAATCTGCCCGAGACCACCGGCGCCATCCGACCGTGCCTGCTGGGACAGCTGGTGGAGGCGTAGGCATCCGCGGCCGCCGCGCAATGCCCTGCGGTTCTTTTCCGCGACCCTCCTCCGTTTGTGAGCAAAACCCGCTTTGACGTCCGGGCCGGGCTTTCTACGGTTCGCGCAACTGAGCCGGTTCACTCACCACATCTCTCCCCGATCATGAAGTCCCTGTCTCCCCGTCGTGAATTCCTCGCCGCGCTGGCGGCCGCCATCACCCTCGTCGCCGGTTGCAAGCCGACCGAATCCGGCGGAGGCGGAAGTGCTGGCGGCGGGACCCCGGCGGGCGGCGACAAGATCGTCATCGGCGAATTCGCCTCGCTGACGGGCAAGGAGGCAGCCTTCGGGCAATCCTCCCACAAGGGCACGGAACTCGCCGTCGAGGAGCTGAACAAGGCGGGCGGCGTGCTGGGCAAGAAGATCGAGCACCTGGTGGAGGACAATCGGTCGCAGGCCGGTGAGTCGGCGACCATCGTGAAGAAGTTCATCAGCCGAGACAAAGTCGTGGCCGTGCTCGGCGAAGTGGCCTCGGGCCGTTCGCTGGAGGCCGCGCCCATCTGCCAACAGGCGGGCGTCCCGATGGTGTCGCCATCCTCGACCAATCCGAAGGTGACCGAGGTGGGCGACTTCGTCTTCCGGGTCTGCTTCACCGACCCGTTCCAGGGCAAGCTGATGGCCGATTTTGCGGCCAAGACGCTCAAGGTCAGGAAGGTAGCCATCCTATCCGACGTGGCCTCGGCCTACAGCGTCGGGCTGGCCGAATTCTTCCGGCAGGGTTTCGGCGCCACCGGCGGACAGATTGTGGTCGAGCAGAAGTTCAGCGGCGGCGACAAGGATTTCAAAGCCCAGCTCACGGCCATCAAGGCCGCGGGCGCCGAGGCGATTTTTGTGCCCGGCTATTACAACGAGGCCGGACTTATCGTGGCTCAGGCGCGTCAGCTCGGCATCAACGTGCCGCTGTTCGGCGGCGACGGCTGGGAGGCCCCGGAGCTGATCCAGATCGCCGGCGGGCAGGCGCTGGAGAACACGTTTTACTCCACACACTACTCACCAGAATCCACCGATCCCAAGGTGCAGGCCTTCGTGAAGGCGTTC
Source organism: Kapaibacterium sp. (SeqCode) (assembly GCA_044339945.1). Taxonomy (GTDB): domain Bacteria; phylum Verrucomicrobiota; class Verrucomicrobiia; order Limisphaerales; family UBA9464; genus CAIWAH01. The sequence continues at coordinate 7,097 of JBIIUN010000068.1, read as the reverse complement.
CAGGGCAAGTTCAACGGCGAGGTTCCCGACGCGATGGCGGCGCTCGGCTACGATTCCGCGATGGTCCTGGCGGACGCCATCAAGCGCGCCGGTTCCACCGAGGGCGCCAAGGTCCGCGACGCCCTGGCCGCGACCAAGGATTTCCCCTGCGTGACCGGCAAGACGACCCTCGACGCCAAACGGGACGCCTCGAAGTCCGCCGTGATCATCACGGTGAAGGAGGGGAAGTTTAAGTATCTGCAGACGGTCGAACCGTAGGATCGCCGTCGCTGCCACCGCCCGTCTGTTCGTCCACGATCACCGCCGTCACTACGTCGGCCGCGACGTTCAGGGTGGTGCGACACATGTCGAGGATACGGTCCACCCCGAGCACGAGCGCAATGCCCTCGGCCGGGATGTTGAAGTTGGCCAGCAAGCCGACGATGAGCGGCAGCGAGGCGCCGGGAATGCCGGCGACGGCCACGGCGCTGAGCACCGTGAGCAGCAACAGGAGGACCTGCTGGCCCACGCCCAGCGGCACGCCGTAAACTTGGGCGATGAAAAGCACGACGCAGCCCTCGTAGAGGGCGGTGCCACTCATGTTCATGGTGGCCCCGAGCGGCAGGACAAATCCGGCCACCGGGGCGGAGACTCCGAGCCGTTCCCGGCTGACCTGGATCGAGGTCGGCAGCGTGGCGTTGCTGGAACTGGTCGAGAAGGCGGTGATAAGGATGGTCTTGATGGCGCGGAAGAACTCCAGCGGCGAGCGGCGGGTAAAAAGCCGGAGCAACAGCGACATGGTGCCGAAGCAATGCAGGGCCATCACCCCCACCAACAGGCCGGTGAACAGCAGCAGGGCGCCCAGGAAATCCAGCCCCACGTTCACGATGACGCTGAAGATCATGGCCGCGACGGCGACTGGGGCGAGCTGCAACGCCCAGCCGACGATGCTGGTCATAAGCCCGGCCACGGTTTCGAGCGCCACCCGCAGGCTGGCCTGCTGCGGACCGGCCAGCGTGGTGCCGGCGGCACCCACGAGGAGCGCGAAGAGGATCAGGGGCAGCACGTCGCCGACCCGGCGCCGCTCGGCCCCGACCACAGCTTGCAACAGATTCTGCGGCATGAAGGTGTCCACCAGCCAAGCCAACGGCTTCTCCGTCGGTTCCGCGGTCACTTCCGCCGAGCGGGCCTTTTGTTTGGCGATGTCACCGGCAAAGCTGGTTTCGATGCGGGACTTGGTGGCGGGGTCCAGTCGCTGACCGGGCTTCACCACGTTCATCGCAATCAGGCCAAGCGCGACCCCGACGGCCATGTTCAGGCCGAACAGCGCAAACGTGCGGCCGGCCAGCGGCCCTAGCCGATCCAGCCGCCCCAACTGCACGATGCCCAACGCCAGCGAGGCGAAGACCAACGGCACGATCACAAAAAACAGGAGCCGCAGGAACACCTGGCCCAAGGGGTCGAGCAACTGGGTGGTCAGCCACTTGGCCTTGGTCTCCAGCCCTTCGACCTGGGGAAACAGGAACCGGAGTCCGGCCCCGCACACCAGGCCCAGCGCCATGCCAAGCAGGATGCGGTTCGCGAGTTTGTCAGAGTTCTGGCTCATTGGCAGAAAGCCCGACCGCCACGGCCGGGCGCCGCGGAGCATGGAGATTTCCGGCAGGCTGTCCCAGCCCTTTGCTGGGGATGGCGGATGGATTCGTTGCTGCCGCCCGCCGTGACGTTCGGTAGGTTCCGCCCGTGCCACCTGCCAACGAAGTCATCGCCGCCACCCGGACGTGGCTCGAACGGGCGGTCATCGGCTTGAACCTCTGCCCGTTCGCCAAGTCGGTCCATGTGCGCAACCAGATCCGCTACGTCGTCAGTGAGGCGCGGACCGAGGACGCGCTGCTCGCCGAACTGCGGGCCGAACTGAACCAGCTGCAGTCCGTCAGCGCGGAAGAAGTGGAAACCACGTTGCTCATCCATCCGTGGGTCTTCGCCGACTTCCTGGAATTCAACGCCTTCCACGACCCGGCGGAAGCGCTGCTGGAGGAACTCCAATTGGTCGGCGAAATCCAGATCGCGAGTTTCCACCCGGCCTTCCAGTTCGCCGGCACCGAACCGGACGACATCACGAACTGCACGAATCGGAGTCCCTACCCGACCCTGCACCTGTTGCGGGAGGCCAGCATCGAGCGGGCGCTGGAATCGTTTCCCCGGCCGGAAGCGATCTACGAGGCGAACCAAGAGACACTGCGCCGCCTCGGCCGCGAGGGTTGGGAGCGGCTGGGCTTCAAGCCGTAGCCGACTCGGCGGCGGGGCTTCCCTCCGGTCGGATGCTCCCGAAGACGCACGCCTCGTGTTTATTCGCGCACAGGTGGGTGAGATACCATTCGTCGGAGAGGCCGGGCAGTTCCTGCTTCAGGCGGTCCAGCTTGGGATGATCGCCCTCACGCAGCTTGATGGTGACCACGAAGTGCCGAGCCCAGCGCCGCCGCGCCCATTCGAGGACAAGCTCAATGCTCCGTTCCGGGGCCGCGATGACGTCGCAAACCAACCAATCCACCGGCCGGTCGGGCTGGTAACTGAAGGCATCGCCCCGGACGAAGGTGACCGCGGGATCAGCCATGAGGTCCTCGCGCAGCGGCGAACGATCCACGGCGATGACGCGGGCACCGCGCTGCCGGGCCACCCAGGTCCAACCGCCCGGGGATGCGCCGAGGTCCACGCAGGTTTCGCCCGGGGCGATGCGCCGGCCAAAGCGCAGCTCCGCCTCGACGAGCTTGGCAAAGGCCCGGCTGGGGGCGGCCTTGTCCACGGCGACAGGGATCTCGCCCTTGGGAAACGGGGAAATCCACTGCCGCAGCCGAAAAGGTTCCGGCGCGATTGAAGCCGACAGCCAGCCCGTCGTCGGCGAGGTCAGCAGCAGTTGGACGAGGCTGTCGTCAGGCGTGAACGGGGCGGGGTTGGGGCGCAACTGCCGGAACAAATGCCGACGTTTTTCCCGGAGCAGGTCCAGCACCGCGGTCCGGATGAACTCGCAGCGGTTTTCGCCGGCCTGCCGGTCGGTTCGCCCACCCGGCGAAGTCCCGCCGGACTGCCGCCGAATCATTTCCGAATGGATCGCCCTCGCCCCGATTCGAACCTCTTCTCCCCCGTCATAGTGGACCGCGATACCCAACTGCCAGGGACGACCTTCCGGCATCGCATCGACGACCGTTCCGAACAGCATGCGGGCCCAGCCGTTGATGGACTCCGCCACGCTCGGAACTGCATGGGGGAGCAGTTGGCGAGCGGCGGCGAGGATCGGCATCCGGCTTCCCGCATCCTGGCAGCTCGCCAACCCCTGCCCCAGATCGCTGGCCGCCATCCCGGCTCCCTGGAGTTCCGCACGCAACTGCTCGGCGGCCCCGGCGGCGGCGATAAGGACGGGTCGCCGGTCTCCCGGCATGTTTGAAGGCGGTGGAATCACGGCGGCGGCACCGGGCTCAATCGGCCGGCGGCGATATCGGCGGAGACCCTCGCGGTGCCGTTGGAAACTGAATCCCGGAAGCCCGTGCTAACGCATGCCGGGGGCTGCGACAAGCGCCCAATGACGCCCGGGAGCCCGCGGCGCCCGAGGGTCAGCGGCCGGCCTGAAGGAACTCGACCAAGTCCCGCAGGTCCTGCGGCGAGCGGCCCGCCTCCAAGCCTTCCGGCATCAGCGAACGGCCGTCGGCCGCCAGTTTGAGGACCGACCGGCGCGGGACGGTCACCCGCAGTTCGTCGGCCATGAGCAACGTGATTGAATTGGCATCCTGCGCCGTCAGCAGGCCGGTTTGCGCCTCGCCGTCGGTCGTCTCGACGGTGTAGGCCACGAATCCGGGATTCAGCGCCATGTTGGGATCGAGGATGTTGGAGACGAGATCCTCGACGCTGCGATGCGTCAGGCCAGTCAGATCCGGGCCCACACGTTTCCCGAGCGAGCCACTCACATGGCACTTGGCGCAGGCCTCCTCGAAGACTTTTCGGCCACGGTCGGCATCGCCTTGCGCGGGCAGCTTGGCCAGCCAGTCGTCCACCAAGGTCTTGCGGCCGGAATACTCCTCGTCCGCCATGAACTTGGCCGCCCGTTCCCGGATGCTGGCGGTCCCGCCCCGGAGGAGCCGCCGCCGCTGTTCGAGATCAAGATTCAGCTCACCGACCAGGATGGCGCCCGACTCCAAGGCCTCCAGCAGGGCCGGATGAAAAGCGCGACGGTCCAGCATCAAGTTAAGTGCCTCCGGACGAACGGCGGGGCCCAGCGAGCGCCAGCGTGCGATCAGACCGGAACCAACGGCCGCCCCCGGAAACCGGCGCAATTCACCCAGGGCCGCGCGCTGAAGGTCCTGCGGTTCGCGGGCATCGAGCAGCGCCAGCAAAGGCTCGAGCGAAGTTTCCTCGGCGCCCAAGCCCAGCAACCGGACGTCCGCCACGCGGGCGGCCATGGCCCGGCTGGAATCCGCCGCCCCGGCTCGTGCCAGCACGAGCGCTTCTGTTTGGTGAACATTTTCGGGCAACCCCAGCGAACGGGCCAGGAGCCAGAGCGGGCGCAATTCCTCGCGGCCGGCAGTGGCAAACCGTTCCGCGAGTCGCCGCCGCGCCGTTTCGGTCAGCGCCGGCTGGACGCCGCTCCGGGCCAACCCGGAGGCCAGGCCTTCCGCGAGCGCGATGCCGATGGGTGAGTTGAAGCGGTCGTCCTCCACCAAGGCCGATACATCCGCCGGCCGGTCGGTCGCGCGGGCGCCGATCAACTCGGCCAATTCGCGCACCGCCACGCCGCCGGCCGCCGGGAGCGGAGCCGCCGCGAAACGCCCAAGCACCCGTCGGGCAAACCCCACGGCGTGCTCGGGGCGCAGCGACGACAACACCGCACGCCGGGTCCATTCGGATTGGAGGTCGAGCCACCACAGTTCGGCCAACAGCACCTCCGCCGCCGGTTGGTTGATCGCCCCGGCCACCTGGGCAGCGACAAACCGGACGCGGGGCTGCGAATCACGGAGCCGGCCAAGCACCCCATCCACGAGCGCGGGGTGATCCGTCAACCGGGGTTCCGCCAGCCAGAGGGCATTCTCGCGCACACCGGGATGGGTGTCGGCCAGCGTCTTGCGGAGCTCCGCTTCGGTCAGGCCGCCGACAGCTTCCAAGGTCCACAGGGCGTGCAGGCGGGCCAGTGCCCGCGGACTTTCAGTCGCAAGCCGGCGGAGCGCCGGAATCGTCGAAGTGGCGCGCCGTTCGGCCAACAGCCGCTGGGCGGTCAGCCGCACCCACTGATTGTCATCACCGAGTTGGGCGACGAGCGCGGAATCGGGCAGGCGACTGAGGTTCACTCGGCGCGGCTTGCCGGAGTTTTTCGGGGCGATCCGATAAATCCGGCCGCGGTCCTGGCCGGCGCGGACGTCGAGCTTCGCCCGAACCTTGGCCGGGATGTAGTCCGGGTGCTCGATGACGTCGCGCTGCATGTCGAGCAGGTAGAGCGCGCCGTCGGGCCCGGTCTCCAGCCCCACCGGGCGGAAGTTGCCGTCCCGGCTGGCGAAGAATTCGTTCGTCTGTTCGCCGGGCGCGCGCGTCGCCCGAAATGTCGGGCCGTCGGGCACGATCACGTCGCGATGCACCAGGTTGCCGACGACGTCGCCCACGAAAATCGAGCCGCGCAGGTCGTCCGGAAACAGGCCGGAGGCGACCCGCCCCATGCCGCCGGCCGCGCTGAAATGACCGGCCTGTTCGGGATGATTGGGCCGGGTTTGCGCGGTGGAAACCGGGAAGATGCGGGACATCTCGCCATGATCCGAGATGGAGCCGGTCAGGGCCACGGGCGGGAAGCCCGGGAACCGTTCCGCCTGCCGCCGGGACAGGAAGCGGTGTTGCAGGTGATCGATGTTGTAGGTCGTGAAGGCACGGCCGAAGTCGTCGAACACCAGCCCGAAACCGCCGCCGGATCGCCCGGTGCGTTCCACCTGACCGGTATCCGGATCGAAGGCGAAATCGTCCTCCCCCAACGCGACGACCTCGCCGGGCCGTTTCGGCGAGCTCAGGGTGCCGCCGTTGCCGCCATTGGCGCCATGGATCCGGCCGTCCAAACCGTAGCGCAGGCCATTGACCAGGCTGTCGGACACACCGCGAACGAAGCCGGTCAGGACCACTTCGCGGACGTCGGCCACGCCGTCCCCATCGGTGTCCTTCAGGAACAGGATGTCCGGCGCGGCGCTGACCAACACCCCGCCGCGCCACGGCGTGACGCTGGTGGCGTAGCTCAGGTTCCGCGCAAAGACCGTGGACTTGTCGGCGCGCCCATCGCCATCCGTGTCTTCCAATTGCCGCACGGTGCTGCCAACGCCGCCGGCCGGTCCGACGCCATAAGGGTAGTCACGGCACTCCACCACGTAGGCGCGTGCTTGGTCATCCCAGGCGATGGCGACCGGGTCCACCACGTCGGGCTCGGCCGCCCACAGGGTCATTTCCAGACGCGGGTCGAGCTGGACGGACGCGGGGTCGAACGCGAAACGGTTGGTGGTCTGCGCCAGCAACGGCGCGGCGGAGACGACGAGCAGGAGCAGGCTTTTCATGGCGGGAGCGGATCAGACGCCGTGCAGCACCTGTTCGTAGAGGTCGACGTATTCCCGGGATTGTTTCTCCCACGAAAAGTCCGCCGTCATGCCGTTGCGGCGGAAGTGGGCGAGCAAGTCCGGCTCGCGGTAGAGGGCGTGGGCCTTGCGGATGGCCTGGGCCAGGGCGCCGGCCGTGGGTTCGTGGAACTTGATGCCGGTGGCCCGGTCCGCGCTTTCCCGGACATCCACCACCGAGTCGTCCAACCCGCCCGTCGCCCGGACGATGGGCACGGTGCCATAGCGCAGCGAGTAGAGCTGGTTCAGGCCGCAGGGTTCGAACCGTGAAGGCATCAGGAAGAAATCCGCCGCCGCCTCGATCTGCTGGGCGAGCGCCGGGTCGAAGCCCACGCGCACGGCCACGGATTCGGGATGCTTCGCCGCCAACGCGCGGAATCCGTCCTGCAACACGGCGTCCCCGGAGCCGAGCAGCACGAATTGCTGATCCTCGCCGGTGGCAAACACTTCCGCCCAGGCGGCCAGCAGCAGGTCGGAGCCTTTCTGGCCGGTGAG
>JBIIUN010000067.1:0-14131 GCA_044339945.1 Kapaibacterium sp. (SeqCode) | reverse complement strand
CTGCCCCGTCTATCCCCCTGCCTTGGGCCGGGCCCGCCTGGCCCTGGCCGCGCTGCTGCCCGCCGCCCAAACCGGGGGGCGGGGCGCAGCGGCTGGGGCACGGCCACCGGCGGCCCGGAGAACGACAATTACGGTGCCCCACGCCGACAACTAGGATTCCCGGGAACATTGGTGACGTCCCGGCGCACCAACCCGGAGTCAATCCCAACGGCGGCCTCGCGCTGAGCGCGGACCCCGCCGCTGGGTTCACGGTGGACCGTGGGCCAATTCAAGACGCGCACCGGCTACGGCGATCGGATCAACTCGTCCACCACCAAGTGGTCTACCAGCGGGGCCAGGGCGCATTCGGACATCGAGGTTGAACACGGTCGCGTTGGATAGGGAAGGCGCGCTGCGCCTTCCCCGCCCGGAGCGGAGCGGAGGGCGGCATTCCGCACCGTGGGGTGGATCGACGCCACGGTGCCAGTTCCGCGCCCCGGCGCTCCGCGCGGGTCACGGGGCGGCCGCAGCGCGGCCACCCTACCACGATGAAAAGATGTGCCCGCGGGGCCACCGCCGGCCCGGCGCCGGAGCAAGCTGCCGCGGCGATCGTCGCGGGCCTGCCCGGATTCGGACTCGGGCGCCGCGCCCGGCCGGCCTGAGGACCACGGCGGAAGGGGCGTCTTTCAGTGCCGGCGGGCGGCAATCTGGGCGCTGATCCACCAACTGTGCGTGAGCAGGCCGAGCGGCAGCACGCCGGCCACGAACAGCGCCAGCAGGACCAACCGGTAGGATTCGGCGGGGCGGTGCCGGAGGTCGTCCGGCGTGGTGGTGATCTGCCCCAGCCCGTAGTCATCGGGCGCGGTCAGCGCAAGCGGGGCCACACCGGGAGCCGGGACAGTGGCCTGCACCGCCGTCGGCGTCTCGGCAGGGAACCGCACGATCACCACGGCGGCAACCGCCCCCCACCGGCCGACCAACAGGCCCAAGAGCGCAGCGGACAGTAAAACTCGCAAACAACCCATGGGCCAAGGGTGCCACCGCAGGCCCGGGGCCGGGAAACGACAACCTTGATTACGCCACCCACGCTGGCGTGCTACCGAGCTTTGTTTCGGGCAAAATGCAAACCCTTCCTCCGCTACCACCTCCACGGCTACCCACCGATGGCTAGTGATGACCGACAGCAAACTTGGCATATTTTGGGCAAACCACGATTGGACCAATGCCTACCTTGACCCAATTGATCTGCCAAGTTCATCGCTGCCCGGAAAGCGCCGCCCACCGCCGCCTTCGCCGCCGGATCCAGACGTGGCCCCAGCGGGGCTGGCTGGCGGTCTGGGGCTGGCTTTTGCCGGAGCACCGGGCCAAATGGCACGAGTTGGTGGTGGACCTGGGACGCTGCCGGGACGCGAACGAAGTGCTGGAAAGCGTCCGCTACTGGCGCCGGCGGCATCCCTTGGCCCTGCATGCGCTAGGCACCTCTTGGCTGGTGCGGGTCGAATCCGCCCGGGCGATGCGGGTATGGGCCGATTACCACCAGCGGACTGCCCCGGTGGACGAAGCAATGCCCCCGCAATAGCCGGCGCGGCACCTTCCTTGCCGCCCGCCGGGTGCGGTGGCCGCCGCTGGTGGCAGCCGGCGCCCGGGGGAATCAACGCCGCGCGGACGAGGCAACTTAACTTTGGTTACGCCACCCGACCGGCGACCCGCACTGAACCCGCACGGGCGGAAAATCTTGGGCTAAACCCCACGCTGCATACCCACGGTTGGCAGTGCGCGCCGGCCGGCCGGCGCCACACACTGTTCCCAGCCCCTTGCCGCGACGACGCGCGGGAAGCACGGCACCCAGTCCGCCCATGAATTCATACCGTTCCTTCCCGGCCCCGGCCGACTTTCCCCTAGCCCGGCGGCTTACCGACCGGCTCCTCGCCTCGCTATGTTCCCAATCGACCGCCGTGCTGGTAAGCACGCTGGGCGGCGGCGGGGGCGGCGCGTGGGAGGTGGGCACCTTCGTGCTCGGGCCGGCCGCCGCCTTCACGGTCGGCCAGGGCGCGGCGTTCACCCCGGACGGCGACTGCACGCTGGCCTCGGTGGTGCTGCAACTGAGCGGCAGCACGCCCGGCCGGCTCACGGCGGAGCTGTATCGGGCGAACGCCGCCCACCTGCCGGTCGGTCCCCGGCTCGTCCGCCTGTCCACCGCAGGCCGGCCGGAGCCCATGCCCACGCCATTGACCTTCACCGCGGATTCCGACCACATCCTCGCCGGCGGGACCGAGTATGTGGTCGTGCTCCAGGGGGCCGGACTATGCCGCTGGCATGGCACCGTGACGCCGCCCCGGGGGGCGGGCCGGATCCGCGTCGGAGCGGTCCTCAACTACGACGGGGCGGGCTGGGGCCGGGTCGGGTTGGAGCAGCAATGGCTACAGTTGGAGGTAAACGTGACGGCGGCGGCCGAACCGGCCTGGTGCTGGCCGCGGTCTTGGTCGCAGCCCGCGGCCATTCCGGTGTAACCCCGCCCCGGCCCCTTGGCCGGGGCCGACCCGCAGCGCTCAGGTGCCCACCGGCAGGGGCAAGGGCGCGGCGTCCACCGCGGCGACGGCCAGGTCCCGCCGGCAGCGGTGCCGTTCCGCCCGGGCCAGATCCAGTTCGCCGGCCAATTCCGCGCACCGCGCCTCGGCCTCCGCCAGGGAGCGCACCAAGTCCGAGTGTTCCTCACCCACGGCTTGGCGGAGAACGTCGCCCAATTCCGCCGCATCCTCCTGCCGCGCCGCGGCCAGTTCGGCCAGGGTCTGGTCGGTGAGGAGCAGCATCTGGAGCAGTCCGTTCATGCGGCGGGGCACCGGCGAGGATTCACTCATGCCGGTGAGGATAGCCTGCCCCCGGGGGACCGGCTCCACGGCCAAGGTTGGGTATGCGGCCGGCGAACCGCACCGGGAACCGGAGCGAGCCTCCCGCATCACCGGTCCGTAAACATGACCCGCCCGGGAAGTTCCGGGGGAACCGCAGGCACCGGCGGAGACTGGTTTCCTACCCACGATTAGCATTGGGCGAACCGAGGTTCCCTCGGATAATGTGGCCACGCCGTCGGGGTGTCGTTGTCTTTGAGTGAAGGCATTCTGAGTTGGTTGATTTGCGTTACCCAACCCCCGGCGGCTTTTTCCTTTCCGCCGCGGTCCCGCTCCGGGATTGCGGCTTTGCCCGGCGACCGGCCGGGCGACCGGTTTGGGGTGGGGTGTCAGTCGGTGTCGCGTGGTGGCAGACCTCCGTGTGGGTTGGTTTGCCGGATTGGGGGTTCGACACTCCACCCCTTTTTCCGCCCGGCCAGGTCGGCCGAGAGGGGAAAGGTCGGCGACGGCGCCGCCCGCTCAGCCGGGAAACAGCGCGAGGGCCAACCCCAGGAACGGGGTCCCCCCCGCCAAGCCGGTGCGCCGGAGGATATGGTGCCGGTGCGTCTCCACGGTGCGCACGGAGAGCCCGAGTTGGGCGGCGATCTCGTTGGATTTCAACCCTTCGGCCACCAGCTTCATGATCCGTAACTGGGCCGCGGTCAGGGGACGTCCCAACCGTTTCACCCCGGGTTCCGCCGGCACTGCCGGCAGCCAGACAAACGTGCAGCCGGCCGCCACGGCGGCGCGCGCCGCCGCCAGGATCGAAGCCGGGGCGCTCTCATGCACGAGGCCGCGCACCCCCAGGGCCAGGGCGGTCCGGACCTCCCGTGGGCTCCAGTCCCCCACGATGGCCAATCGCTTGGGCCCCAACCCGCCTGGCCGCCGCCATTGCGCCCGGGCGCGGGCGAACCGGGGCCAGCGAACCTCGGTCACGGGCTCGGCCCGCACCGCATGCCGGGGGGAGCGCCGGGGGCGAGGGCGGGGCGGGCTCATCGCGCGGTGGGGGTCAGCTTTGGGGGGGTGGCCGGGGCCGGCGCCCCGCCGAAGAGGCCGCCCGCTGGGCCGGCCGTTTCGCGCGCCGCGGCCGAAGGCGCCGCGACCCGGCGCTGCCAAAGCCGGCGGACGCCGCCCGCAGTCCACCCCAGCACCAGCGCGCCCCCGGTCATCAGCCCCCAGGACCACGCGCGGTCCGCCCGGGTCTTCGGATGGTGATTGCCCCCGTCCGGCCCCGAGGAAACGACCCCGGCGGCCACCAACGCGGTGAGGAGAAGCGGAATGAATCGGCGCCACAGAATTGCCACCCGCCCAGCCTCTCCCGAACGACGCCTGCAACGCCTCGGCCAACATTGGTTAGCCCCAGGGCGCCCGGGCCAAGCCGGCGTGATTTCGCCCCCAAAACCGGTCCCTGTAGCACCGGCGCCCGCAACCGTAACCTCGGTTGGGCAATTTCCAGTGGGGGGCGAGGCGCGCTAGCTTGGCACTTGATGCTAGCAAAACCAATCTGGCTCGCCCTGTCGCTCGGCTTACTCGCCGAAGCCTCGGCCGCTGTCATCTACTCGGAGACCCACAACATCACCTCAGGGTCGCCTACCACCTCAGTTAGGTATCAATCGGGGGGGATAGACTTCGGGGGGAGTTGGGGATTCGATTTCACTACGTTCACCGTTTCCGCGACCGGCCTCTACTCGTTCCGAGACAAGGGCTGGGGCCTTGGATCAACGATCAACGACACCAAGGTCGGATTCTACGACGCCACCTTTAACAGCTCCAATCTCGCCCAAGGCTGGCTGACTGGGGCTGACGATGGGAATTGGCAATTCGGCGAATCACTAACGATCAGCCTGACGGCTGGCCAGACTTACACGATTGTTACCGGCCCATACCGAGACATCGCCGAATTCGATAACCTTGGTGACATCGCATGGGAAGTGGACGGTCCCGCCGGGGCGACGTTGACTCCGGTGCCCGAACCCACGACGGCAGTGCTAGTTTCCGCGGCCGGGCTGTTGGGAGTCGCGGTGTGGCGCCGGGCAACGGGGCGGACCTCGCGGGGTTAGGCCGCGAAACATCGGCGGGCGGGCGAAACCCGGCGCCCGGCACCTCACTGCGCCCCGGGACCCCACCCGGGGCGAGTTGCCGAAAGGGCTTTCCGGGGAACGTTGGAGACGATGAAGACCCTTTCCCTGCTCGGTGGCCTGTTGATGCTGACCGGTTGTTCCGCGGTGCCGCGTCAGACCGATTCGGCTGCCGGCTTCCAAGCGGCGGTCGCCAACATCGCGGGCCGGCTAACGGTAGCGACCGGATCGGACACCGAACGGATTGCCATCGCCCGGTTCAAGGGTTTCCTCGCCGATTGGACCATCGAAAACATCCGCGAGCAGACGGTGAAAGTGTATGCGCCGGACGCCTATCTCAACGACACGTTGAAGACGCTCCGCGGCGCGGACCAGATCCGGGACTACTTCCTCGCCACGGCGGAGAACGCCGAGAGCATCACCGTGCAGTTCGAGGATGTGACCCGCGGCGCGGATGGCAGCTACTACTTTCGCTGGGTGATGGACGTGCGGATGAAGAAAGTCGCCCGCGGCGAAACCATCCGCACGCCCGGCATCACCCTGGTGCGCTTCGACGAACAGGGGCGCGTGCTGATCCACCAAGACTACTGGGACAGCGCGGCCGGACTCTGGGAACACGTCCCGGTGCTCGGGCGCGGCATCCGGACCATCAAGGCCCGCCTCTGAGGTCCCGCCGGCCTACGGCAGCGCCGGCGTCACGACCTGGAAGTAACGGGTCTCGCCCGGTCCCGTGAGCGGCGTTTCGATAACCTGGCCGGAGGCCCCGGCCGGCACGTCGAGCACCTTCACCCAGTCGCCCGCGCCGAAGGCTTCGCGGGCCCTGACCGTGTAGCTGACACCCGCCTGCGCAGTGAAGCGAAGTTGCGGGGTGGTCCCTGGCACCACGGTGACCACCGGTGGTTCCGTGACCGAGCCGGTCACCGTGACGGTGAGTTCATCGGTGGCGGTGAATTCCCCGTCGCTGACCGCCAGGCGCAGGACGTAGGCGCCTCCTTGGTCGAACGTGACCGTCGTCTGCGGCGAATTCGCCGGCGTGAACGCCGCCGTCCCGGGGCCCGAAACCTTGGACCAAACGAACGTGGGCACGCCCGGCGGAGTCGGCAGTCCGTCGTCGGTGAAGGCCGCCGTCAGTGGCAGCGACGCCCCGGCGTTCACGGTGCGGTCGGCACCGACGTTGACGCCCGGCCTCGTGTTCGTGGGCAGTCGTTTTGCGGTGAGCCGGAGGTCGAAGCTGAGGTCGGAGGAACCACCGTCGTTCTGGTGCATCTCGACCGCGAGAACGTTTTCGCCTTCGCGCAGCGCGCCGAGGTCGATGAGGGATTCATTCAGCGCGCTTTCGTCGGCGCCACCGATCGCAGAATTGGCCCGGGAGCCGAAGGTGATTTCGGATTCCGGCAGGTTATTGCGGTAGACCTCGACGCCGTTCAGGTAAACCACCGGACCGTCGTCGCGCACGATGCCCAGCGTCAGCGACTGGATGCTCGCCAAGCCGGCGACATTGAAGCGGGTCCGGAAATACGTGGTGATGAATTTGCTAGCCGAGTTCGGGCCGAAGCCCACGACCGTCGTCTCGTCACCGTCACCGTATCCAAGTTGGGCCGCACCGCTCTTCCAGGCGCCATCGGCAAAGCCCGGTGCGCGCCAAGCCGTGCCCTGGTCCGCGCCCGTGTCGAGGTAGCGCCAGACCGAACCCAGCGGCAGCAACGTCGAGTCGCCCGCGCTGCGCGTGACGCTGACGAGCAGTTCGTCGCTGCTGGAAAGCTCGCCGTCGCTGACGGTAACCCGCAGGCCAAACACGCCGGTTCCCGGCACCGCCACCGTGGTGGTGGCGGCCTTCGGTGAGCCGAACACCACGCCCGCGGGACCGCTGACCTGGCTCCAGGTGAACTGCAGCGGCCCGCCCGGCGCGCCGTCGTCCGTCGCGGTCGCGGTGACGGTCAACGCCACCGGGAAGGCGGCTTCCACGAGGTCGCGATCCGCGCCCGCGTCGGCGAGCGGCGGCCGATTGGCGCCGTTGTCCACCCCCGGCGAACCGCCCAGCGGACTGCCGCGCCAGGCCGCCGGGTCGTCGGCGTAGGCGATGGGTGTGCGACGCTCCAGCGTGGCTCCCAAGCCCGCCGCGTTGGCCGGCCACGGGGCGCGGTCGTTGTAGCGGACGGAATCCACCGCCAAGTAAGGCACGAACACGGAGACCTGACCGAACTGGTTGGTGACATAGTCCGGGGAATCCGGGCGCTGGAGTTCCAGGCGCTCGCCGCCGTCCTGCAAATTGCCGAGGAACGGCCCGAACACCGGAACGGAGGCCGGAATGCCGAAGCGGCTGCGGAACAGCGTCGGGTCGCCGGCGGTCACAACGGCGTAACCTCGCGGCGGCAAGATCACCCCCGCGGGGAAATCGAAGTCCGCCCCGGCGATACGCCAACGGTTGGTCGGAAAGGCCGGGTCGAACAACGGCACCGCCGCGTCGCCGAGGTTGTGCAACTCGACAAACTCCACGTCGCCGGGCTTGGGCTGATAGTTGAACTCGCTGAAGACTACCGCGCCGAGCGCCGGTCCGGCATTGGCGGCGCCCAACGTGCGGGCGGACTGGGCCGGGAATTGCACCTCGCCCACGCTGTTGGTGTGGCGGCCAAACGAGACGCCGTTCGCACCGGCGGGAAATCCAAAGCCGTCGCCGTAACCGGTCAGGTTCCCGGCGGCATCCGCGCTGGAGAGCCAGACCTGTTCGCCGTGGGAGTCGAAGGTGAAACGGGTCGCGGAGCCGGGCGCATTGAAGCCGGTTTCGTCCAGCACCAGGTAACCGCCGGCGGGAATGACCGAACCGGCCGGCAACCGGTATTTCTTGGGCTCATTGGCTTCGTCGCTCAGGAACCAGCCCGAGACATCGGCCGCCTGGGCGCCGGGATTGTGCAGTTCGACCGAATCGAGCAGCGGCGGATCCGTGTGGGTGAGCAACTCGTTGATGACCACCGTGGGAATGTTGCCGGCCGGATCATCCGCGCCGGGGGAACCGCCCGGCTGCGCGCTGGCCCGCCAGTTGGCGGCCAGGTTGGGATCGGGATTGGCGTTGGGACTCACCGGCACCAACGAGAAACCCGTGCCGTCGGGACTCGCCGGCCAAGGGGCACCGTCGCCGTAATTCACGTCGAAGATGGTCTCACCGGTCGCGTGGACCAAGGTTACCCGTTCGCCGCCGTTCGCCAGCTTGCCGCCGTAGATACCGGCCACGGGCACGCCCGGATACTTGTTGGTGAAGGCGGCCCGGTCGCTGACCAGAACCGCAAACTTGCCCGCCGCCAGTCGGGCGCCGCGGGGGAACGTGAAGCTGAGACCATTGGTGAAGGCGACGCCGCTGAGATCGAGGTCGGTGGCCCCGGTGTTCTTGAGTTCCAAGAATTCGAAGTGGTCGCCGTCCACGTCGCCAACCGCGGGTGGGTTATACATGAGTTCGGTGATCGCGAGCGTCTTCCACGTCTGCGCCAGGATAAAGTCGGCCTCGTTGAGCGCGCTCCAGTCGGTGCCGGACAGGACCCGGGAACGAACCCGGGTGCTTTCGGCCAGGGGCACGCTGCCCCCGCTGGCGATGGTGCGGGCCGAGCCGGACACCCGGCCGGCCTGGGCGCGCGGATCGGAACCGTCGGTGGTGTAATGGATCGTCCCGGCCGGAGCCGTCAGCGTGAGGCGGAAGCCATTGGAGAAGACGCCGCCGTGCTGGCTGAACACCGGGGCAACGGTGGCCGGATACAAGTTCCGCGCGCGCAATTGGCCGAGGACGATCCCGGACCGCTGGTTGAAATAGTTGCCCATGATCCCGTTCACGGAGCTGAGCCAATTCTGGCGGGTCAGCGGCGTGGTCGTCTTGGAGTCGCCCCACCGGGCTGATTCGGCCACGACCGCGGAATAGATTTCGTTGGTGCGGGCCGCGAAACGCGCGCGGGCAGCCGCGGGCGTGAGCGCGCCGCCATTGAAGAAGTGCCGGTGGATGTGGTCCGCGGCGAGGAGGCGGAACTCGGCGTTGCCGCTGAGCTGCTGCCAGAGGTATTGGGGATTGCTCTTGCTGACACTCCAACTATTGGCGGTGCCGTAGGGGCCGGTGCGGTTTTCGCCGACGTTGAGGAGCGTGTGCTCGGCGTCGTGGGAAGTGAACCGGAAGCCGCCGGTCAGGCCGGTGCGGTTGCGCTGGCCATACCAGTTGTTCGGCGAGGTGTTGCCGAGGAAGTTCGAGATCGGCGCGTCGAGGTTGCCGCCGTAGAGGATCACCAGCATGTAGTCGATGAGGTTGTCGACCTCCAGCAGGTTCTCGTAGGCCGGGTTGGGTGTGCCGTCCTCGTTGCGTCCCTGGATCCTGTAGTAGGCGGCGTTGTTGGTCAGGCCGGCGCGGGCGGCAGTGTAGAGCCGGGTCCAGGCCTGCATGTCGCCGTCGGTGGCGTTGATCGTGTAGGGACCGGCCTCGACCTTGATGACGTCCCAATCATCCTTGTTGCCGCCGTAATAGGTCGCGGAGTAGGCCGCCTCGGGCCGTTCGCAGGTGTTGAAGAGGCCCCAATACTGGCCGTTGACGTAGAGGTGGTAGTAGTTCCCGCGCTCGCCTTGGCGACCCATGGCCAATTGCGAGTCACGGCTGAATTGGTCGCGGATGAAGACGCCCTGCGAATCGCCCTGGAAGCTCCACGAGTAGTTCTGGAACGTGCGCAGGTCGAGCGCGTCAAATTCGTCGGCGCCCTGATCGCCAAACAGCGGGTAACGCAACTTGGAGTCGCCGTATTCCTCCCGGAAGAAGAAGCGGAACGCGTGCTTGGGATTGCCGGTGCTACGGGAGAACCCCCCGCGGATCCGGATGCCGGCGTTGACCTGGAATCCGTCCTTGCCGTCGGGCTGCATCAGTTCGAGCGAGATGGGCCGTTCCCAAGCCCGGCCATCCTGCCCCGGATTGGCGTAGATGCCGGTGGTCGTGTTGAAGAGGTGGTTCAGGTCGGTTACGACGGAGAACGAGGGCAGCGACTTGAGCGCCGGAATGATTTCGTCGCGGTAGAGGGGCGAGTTCACGACGTCCGGGTCCATGCCGTAGTCGCGGACGTTGGCGCCCCAGGAAGACGGCCAGCCGGGCGGCGGCGCGCCGTTCGCGGCCTGCCGGATCACGTCGGCCAGGAACAGGTAGGTGTGCGTGTCCACGTTGGACGGTTGCAAACCATCCTTGAACGCGGCCGCGCGCACGATGGCCGTCCCGCGCACGGCCACGGGACCGGAGTAGGTGAAGCCGTTGGTCAGGCTGGGTGGGGTCCCGTTCGTGGTGTAGCGGATCGTCGCCCCCGCCGTCGCGGTGCCGATGACGAGGTCAAAGGCCTGTTCGTAAAACCCGCGGTCGTGGCTGAACTTGGTGTCACTCACGAAGTCCGCGAACCCGCCCACGTTCACCGCCCCCGGCGTGGGCACCGGGAAGAAATACCGTTGGCCCGCCCGGGTGCCGAACGAGATGTCCGGTTTCTGGGCCGGGAATTCCGGGGCAAATTCGGTCGCGGGCAGCAGGTTATCCGGCGGAAAGAGTGCGAGGTATTCCCCGGCGGCCGACAGGCTGAAGCTCGTGTGCAGCTGCACGCCGGCATTGGTGCGGTTCTTGCCGGAAGCAAACACGACCAGGTAACCGCCGGCGTTCAGGTTGGTCGCCGGGAACCGCCACTTGGAAGGCAAAGCCGGATCATCGGTCAGCGACCAGTCCTTCAGATTCACCGCGCTCGCCGAGGTGTTCTGCACCTCGATCCAGTCGGAAAACTCCCCGTCCACATCCGCCAAGCGGCTGTTGTTGCTGGCCAGGAACTCGGTGAGGACGACTTGGGCCTGGGCGGCCCCGGCGAGAAAAAAGGCGCCAACGACAGCAAACAGGGTGGGGAAAAGCGGACGGTTCATGCGCAGGTTACGAATTGGAAACGGGCCAAACGAAGCAAATGCCGGACCGGATGGCAATTATCAGGGGTGAAATTCTGCCGGCGTGCCGGCGCCAGCGAACGAGCCTCAGCGAGCCATCTCGGCGCGGCGCGCTTCCAGTGCCGCGAGCCGACGCGCCGTGCCTTTGGCCAGCACCATCGCGCGGTCATTGGGTTCGCCCCGGTTCGTCGGGCCGGTGCCGGCTCCCTGCCGCTCAGTCAGGTAGCGCTCGAGGGTGCGCAACGATTCGCCGACCAAGCGGCGCAGCGGTGCCGGCTGCTCCGGGGTGCGCAGCAGCAAGAGTTGCAGTTGGGCCACCTTGCGCTGGAGCACGAGGGACTGCGTGGGCCAGTCCCACTCGAGCACGACCCGCGACAACGCCACCCGGTCGGGATTCTCCGCGGACCCATCGGACGTGCGCACGAGAGCCGACTCGGTGAAAAGGTCGGCCAGGCGGGCAGTCACCGCCGCCGGCGCCCAAAATTGGTCCGGCGCGGCGGCCAGTTCGTGCGCGGCATTCACCGCCCACCACTTCTCGGCCTCCAGCAGGGTCGCAAACTCTGCCCGGTTGAGGGCCAGGAACGTCGTCTGCCAATTCAGGCTGGCCGGCAACTGCGCGAGAAACTGGCCGGTGCGGGCACGCCGGGTTTCATCCGTCAGCAAGTGCGCCAGCAACGCCGCGCTGGCCTGGAACTGCGGAAACGAGTCCGGCGCCACCTGTTCCGAAGTCATCAGGGTCAGCGCCGAAAAGCCGAGCGGCTCGCGGCCCCGCAATTGGAGCCGGCTTTCCTTCAGCGGGTCCGGCTTGCGCTCCGAGCGGACCAAGGACGTCTGCGACTCGATCACCAGGTCCCGGCCATAATCGCCGACCACGAGCTGGTTCATGCCTTCCGCCAGCCACAGCGGCGGCTGGGCGCACACCGTGGATTGGTTTTCCCGGTTAGCCATTTCCAGCAGCACCACCTCGGTCAGGGATCGGACCAACCGGTGCCATTCGATCGGTTCGGGCACGGCCATCTGGAACTGCCAGCCGTCCCGGAACACCTGCGGCCGGATGGTCACCTGACCGCCGGCGGCGCTTTGCCGCTGCAAATGCAGGTGAACCTTGCCGCGCCATTGGTCCCGCTGGTCGAGCCGTTGCAGGACCGCCTTCTTCACCCGTTCGCAGGTCACCGCGAGCAAGTCCGGGCGCAACGCGATCAGGGTCTCCTCGCCCGCGGGCCGCAGCTCGCGCAGGGGGAGCAGCATCGGCCCCGTGCCGGCGTGGACGATGAACTGGCCGCTGACGCTTGCGGCGGATGCCCCGGCCTCGGGCCGGGCCGGAACTTGGGCCAAGCCCCGGGTCAGTCCCAGCAGCAGCCCAAGCAGGAGCCACGGCCGCCGGCCGAAACTGGCAATCAGGGAGATCACGCGGGTTTGGAGCGCAACGGCGGCCCGGCGTTCAGGCCTTTTTCTTGCCGGCGCCCTTGGCAGCGGGGGCCGGGGCCGCCGCGGCCGCCGGCGCGGCTTCAGTCTTGGTTTCCGACTTCGTCTCCGTCTTGGGCTTGGCCGCCTCCGCATCACTCTTGGCGGCGGTCTTGTAGCCTTCGCTACGGTAGTCGGTGATGTAGAAGCCGCTGCCCTTGAAAATGATCCCGGCGCCGGAGCCGATGCCGCGCTTCACCTTGCCCTTGCCCCAAGTCTTCTTTGGGCACACATCCTTGGGGCAGGTCGTCAGGGCGTTGTCCTTCATGGACTGGACGCACTCGAACTCGTGCCCGCATTTCTCACAGGCGTATTCGTAGGTCGGCATAGTTGAACGTGCCGGGAGTTAAGGAGGTGCCGCCGGGGCGTCAAGGCTGGTGACCAAAAGTTCCGCCGGTCCATGCGCACCGGACGCCCGCCCCGCCGCCGCGCGACGTCCGCGCTTGGGCTGGCGCACCGCCTGTGAAACGCTCGCCGCCGTGACTGCCGTGGATGATTTCATCGCCCTGGGTTCGCGCGGTTGGTGGCTGTATGCCGGCCTGATCCTCGTCGGCCGGACCTGCGACCTGCTGTCCACCTGGATCGCCACGCCCAATTTGGTGCTGGAAGGCAATCCGGTCGCCCGCCGGCTCGGCTGGAAATTCGGCGTGCCGCTGAACCTCGCACTGGCGCTGGGCTTCGGCGTGTGGCCGCTCCTCGCGATTTCGCTGACCACCACCAGCCTGCTTGTCGCCGCCCGCAATTTGCAGTCGGCGTGGCTGATGCGCTCGATGGGCGAACTCGACTACCGCTGCTGGATCGCCGACCGCATCGCCGAGGCGCCGCGCTTCCTGCCGGGCACCTGCTTCGCCGGGGAAGCGATCCTGTTCGGCCTGCTGGGCACGACCCTGATGGTGTTCGCCCAATGGCAATTGGTGCCCTTCGCGGTGGGCCTAGGCATCGCGGGCTACGCCGTCGCGGTGGCGATGTTCACCTCGCTCGCGCTGTGGCGGGCGCGGAACTGACGACCACCAACCAACCTTTCCCGAATAGACAGCGCTCCCCACACCGTCGCCTTCCCATGCGTTTCCCCCTCTTGCTGCTGGCCTGGCTGGCTGGCACTGCCGGCCTTCTCGCCGACCTCCACGTTTCCCTGACCGGTTCCGATTCCAACCGCGGCAGCCGATCCAAGCCGTTTGCCTCTTTGGAACGGGCGCGCGACGCGGTCCGCGAACTGAAGGCGGCCGGCACTCTGCCGAAGGGCGAGTTCACCGTCTGGCTGCACGGCGGCGACTACCGCCGGACGAACGCGCTCGAACTCACCGCCAGCGATTCCGGCACCGCGGCTGCGCCGGTGGTTTGGCGGGCCTGGCGCGATGAACGCGTCCGGCTGATCGGCGGGGTCGCCCTGCCAACCGTTACGGCCGACCGATGGCAGGCGGTGACGGAACCCGCGGTGCAGCGCCGGCTGGACGAAGCCGCCCGCCCCCGCGTCCGGCAGCTCGACCTGCGCGCGCTGGGGATCACGGAATTTGGCGAGATGAAGTCGCGCGGGTTCAGCCGCGGCACGGCAGCAGCCCACTGCGAACTTTTCTTCGCCGGCCGGCCGATGACGCTGGCCCGTTGGCCGAACGAAGGCCAGTTCGACAAGCTCGCCGGCTTCCCGGCCGGTTCCGGGAAGAATGACGATCACGGCGGCAACATCGGCGACCTGCCCGGCGGCTTCCTCTATGCCGGCGACCGGCCGAACCGCTGGCAGGACACTTCAGACCTGTGGGTTCATGGCTACTGGGCGTGGGATTGGGCCAACTCCTACGAACGCGT
>JBIIUN010000066.1:0-14140 GCA_044339945.1 Kapaibacterium sp. (SeqCode) | reverse complement strand
TTGGGGAGGATGGTCTGAACTTGTTCGCGCAGCAGTTGCCGGTGGCGGAGTTCGGCTTCGATGAATTCAGTGGTGCCTTGCAGAGCCAAGGTCGCTTTCTTGTGCAGGGTGAGCAGCAGGGAATCCTTGAAGCTGTTCCACAGGGTGTCGCTGGTGCCCATGGAGTCGGCGAAGGTGTGCAAGGTCAGCAGGTCGAGGTTTTCCTTCCCCTGCACCTGGGCCGCGAAGGTGCGGATCACCTCCGGGTCGTCGAGGTCCCGTCGCTGCGAAGTCTGCACCATGGTGAGGTGATGCTCGATGATGAGGGAAAGGGTGTGGGCGGTGGTGCCGTCGAGCCGGAAACGTTTGGAGACCTTCAGGGCCAGCTCGGCCCCCACCAATTCATGGCGTCGTCCGGGAAAGGCCTTGCCGCAATCGTGGAGCAGCAGCGCCAAATACAGGACAAACGGGCGCTCCACATGGTGGAACATGTCCGTGTAGCCGGAAAAGGGGCGGGTTTCGGCACCCCAGACCTGATCGAGCTTGGCAACGCAAGTCAGCGTGTGCTCATCAACGGCGTACTGATGATAGAACTCGTGCTGGACGAGGTTGGTCATCTTGCCGAACTCCGGCACCAACCGGCCGAGCAGGCCGACCTCGTGCATGGCGCGGAGGGTGGGCGACACGTTGCCGCGCTGGTTGAGGATCTCGAGCAGTGATTCGATCACGCCCGCATCGCGCAGGAAGCGACCGTTCACCACCCCACCCGACACCAACTGCCGCAGCATCTGGACGAGGTCGGGATGGAGCGTCAGGCCGCGTTGCTGGGCGTAAAGGAAGCAGCGGACCAGGCGGTTGGGGTCCTCCCGGAAGACGGTGCGCGAGGAGGCGGTCAGTTGGTTGTCCGCGATGCGGAACCCGTCGATTTCCTGCGCCGCCTTGCCGGCCGATTTCCGGCCCTTGAGCACGGCCCGGGCCCCGCGCTTGGGGGTCTGGACCAGCGCGAGCCGCTGCTCCAGCGTCCGGGTGATGAGGTAGAGGTTCCGCGCGTGGGTGTAGTAGT
Organism: Kapaibacterium sp. (SeqCode); assembly: GCA_044339945.1. Lineage (GTDB taxonomy): Bacteria > Verrucomicrobiota > Verrucomicrobiia > Limisphaerales > UBA9464 > CAIWAH01. The sequence goes on along the minus strand of JBIIUN010000066.1, from coordinate 13,098 downwards.
CGCGCATGAAGTGCTCGACCCTTAGCCGGGGCGAACGTTCCGGGTAGCCGAGTCCGAGCGACACGGGCGGCTTCACGTTGGCGGTCAGCGCGTCGATCGCCGAGCCGGCGGTGTAGTGCAGCTCGTTGCGGGTGCGCAGCAGGTAGTCGTAGGCGGCTTCCAGCTGGCGGCGTTCGGCGCCGTCGATCAGTTCGGCCGCCTCCAGGTCCTTCAAGGTTCGGGCGCCGAGCTTGAAGAAGGTCATCCACAGCAGGTTCTGGAAATCGCGCAGGCCGCCGCAGCCGTTCTTGACGTGGGGTTCCTGCATCGCGGCCGAGTTCCCGTGCTTGGCCCGCCGGCTGCGCTGGTCGCTCAGGCGTTGGGCACTGTATTCGTCCTCGTGGCCGCGGACGCACTTGGCGAGGAACTTCTTCTGGAACTCGGCGAAGAGTTTGGCGTCGCCATCCACCAGCCGGGCCTCCAGCAGGGAAGTCTTCGACTGCATGTCCGTGTTGGCCACGGTCAGGCAATGTTCCACGGTCCGCACGGCGTTGCCGACCTTCAGGCCGATGTCCCACAGGGTGTAGAGCACCGCGCTGGTCCATTCGGCGAAGGTCGCCTGGGCATCGCCCTTCAGGTCGGCGCCGCCGCCCTGGAGGAACATGAGGTCCACGTCGCTGCACGGGTTCAGTTCCGCGCGGCCGTAGCCGCCGAAGGCCACCAGGGCCATCTTGGGCGCCCGCCCCTTCGCGGGGAACGCCGCCTTGGTGGCGGCGAAGATGTGCTGGATGAGCTGGTCCATCACCGCCGCCCGGGCGCGGCAGATGACCAGGCCGCTCTCGCCGCCGCGGTGGAGGATTTTCAGGCGCGCGGACTCTTCCTTGAGAAAGCCCCGGTAGCGGGCCAGTTCCTCGGACGGCTTGCGGCCCGGCGGCAGGGGCAGGCGTTTCGCCGCATTGGACTCAATCTTGGCGAGCAGGGCTTTCACGGTGCGGCGCGACGGTGAAGGCCGCGCTCGGCGGTTGGCAACCGGCAATTGTCGCCGCGCAACCTTGTTGCGGTCCCGGTGTTTCGCAAAGCTGCCGCCGCCCATGGCCGTGCCGCCGACCGCCGATCCCGATGCCGACCTGATGCTCCGCGTGAAACGCGGCGGCCCGGGCGCGTCCGAGGCGTTCGCGGCGTTGGTCGACCGCTGGCAGCAGCCGGTCATCCGCTTCGTCTTCCGCTCGCTGCCGGACGAAACCGAGGCGGAGGACCTGGCCCAGGCAGTCTTCGTCCAAGTGTGGCGGACGGCCGAGCGATATCAGCCGGCGGCCAAGTTCAGCACCTTCCTGTTCACCGTCGCGCGGAACCTGTGCCTCAACGAAATCCGGCGCCGGGCCCGGCATCCGGCGGCCTCGCTGGATGAGCCCCATCCCGACGACGACGCCCATCCCTATCGCCAGCTCGAAGACCGGCGTGAACTGTCGGCCGCGGACGCCACCCAGCGGGCCGAGATCTTTGCCAAGGTGGACGCCGCGTTGGCCGAACTGCCCGAGAAACAGCGCACCGCCATCGTGCTCTGCCGCGAGGGCGAACTCAGCTACGAGGAAATCGCCGAAGTGCTGGGCACTTCCCTTCAGGCCACCAAGTCGCTCATCCACCGCGGTCGCGAAGTCCTCAAGGCCCGGCTCAAACCCTACCTCAGCTCCGGCGAATGGAACGCTCCCTGACGCAACTTTCCCGACCCTGCGGTTTTAAACCGCTTGCCGCATGAATCCGGCCCCGGAAAACAACGATTGGCTTGATGACGTCGAAGGCCGCCGCCTCACGGCGGAGGAACGTTCGGCCCTGCGCCGCGAATTGACCGGCCGGCCGCGGGAATTGGCCCGGCTCGACGAGGAACTGGCGCTCAACGGACTGCTCGATTCCCGTCCGGTTCCCCGGGCAGCCAGCAACTTCACCGCCCGCGTCCTGGCGGAAATCGCCGCCGACACGGCCCGGGCCGAACGCGCGCGGACGCCTCGCCGGTCTTGGTTCCGGCTGCCCCGACTTGTGTTCGCGTCGACCGTGGCCCTGGCGGTCACCCTCGGGTGGTCGCAGATGCGGCGGCATCACCGCAGCGAACTCGCGGCCAGCGTCTCGGAAGTCTCGCTGGCCGCGGCCGTGCCCGGCGTCGAGGTGTTGCGGGACTTCGAGGCGATCCGTTCCTTCCGCACCGCAGCCCAGCCGGGTGACGTGGCGTTGCTCGCCGCCCTCAACGAATGAGTCCGACGTGAGCCACGCCGTCATCAACGTGAAGTTTTCTGGGTGGTTTCGCCCGGCGTTTTGGCTGCGGCTCGTCGTTGCGACCGCGTTGCTGGAATCGATGCTGCTGGGACAGTCGGCCCCGCCTCTCCCGGCCCTGCGGTCGCCGGTCCAGACCTTCCGGGAACTGCTGGCGGCACCCGTCGCGCAGCGCACGGCTTACCTCGCCAAGAAATCGGGCCCGGCCCGGGAACTGATCGAGGCCAAGCTCCGCGAATTCGAGGCCCTTCCTCCGGGGGAACGCGAACTGCGGCTTCAGTTGGCCCAGCTTCAGTTCTACCTGTCGCCGCTCCTCGCGGCGCCAACCGGCGAACGAACCCAGCTGCTGGCGGCTGCGCCGGCAGATGTCCGCCCGATGCTGGAAGAACGGATTCGATCCTGGGACGCCCTGCCGGCCGACGCCCGCCGGGAAATCTTGGAGAGCGAAAAAAGTTTGTCCCACTTTGTCCGCCTGGAATCCGCCGAACCGGGCCGGCTCGCCGACGTGGTCCGGCAGGCCCCGGCGGCCACGCGCCCCGAGGTCGAGGCGCAATTGCGGCGCTGGCTGGCGCTCTCCGCGGCGGAACGCGCCCGCATGACGGCCGGCTTCCAGGGCTTCTTCGGCCTCACGGAACGGGAGCGGGAACGCACCCTGAAGCAGCTTTCGAGCACCGACCGCGAGCAGATGGAGGCGACCTTGGTTTCCTTCGGCCAATTGCCGGCGCCCCAGCGACAACAATGCGTCGAAGCGTTCCGGAAATTCTCCGGCCTCTCGCCGGAGCGGCGGGCCGAGTTCCTGCGGGACGCCGCCCAATGGCAGTCGCTCAGCGCGGCCGAGCGCGCCGCGTGGCGGCGGGTCGTGCAACGGGCCGTCGAACAGCCGCCATTGCCGGGCGAAGCGCCCTTCCGCGAGCGGCCGGCGCTGGTGGCGACCAATGCTCCCTGAAGCCGGGCGAATCTGGACAATGGCCCCGAAATCAGCCCGATGGACTCCCTCTTGGCCACTTGGAGTGAAGGATAAGGGCGGGGGAAATAGGCGCGTCGCTCCCAGACGGCAGGGGACTTCCGCCGTCCAAAACCTCGCGGAAGGCCCAAGCGAGGTGCGGTCGTTCGCGCCAGCATCTTGGACTGCGCGAGTCCCCTCGCGCTTTGGCACCCGGACTTGCGGCCAATCCTTCAGTTTTCCTACCGTCCCCGCCATGTCCTCGCCACCCACCCCGTGGCCACACGCCCCGACCCATCTGCTCGGGGCCGGAGGCACCTTCTTCGTCACCGCGAGCACCCTGGACCGGGTTCACCACTTCCGCGGCCAGGAACGAGTTGCCGTCCTGCATCGGGGCCTGCTGACCGTGGCGCGGGACTTTGGCTGGCACCTGGAGTCCTGGGCCGTCTTCTCGAATCACTACCACTTCGTCGCCCACTCGCCCGCGGAAGCCAGCGATGCCACCAGCCTCTCCGCCATGCTACGGATGCTGCACACGCGCACCGGTGGCTGGCTCAACCGGCTTGACCAAACTCCCGGGCGGCAGGTCTGGTTCAACTACCGCGACACCCGGCTCACCCATCAGCGATCCTATCTCGCCCGGCTGAACTACGTGCATCAGAACCCGGTGAAGCACGGGCTGGTGCCGGTGGCCCACCAATATCCGTGGGGCTCGGCCGCGTGGTTTGAGCGGACCGCCTCGCCGGCCCAGGTCCGCAGCATCTACCGTTTCAAGACCGACCGGGTCAATGTGCCGGACGAGTTCGAAGTGGAGCCGGAATGGTGACGGCGAACCAAAGCGGCAGGGGACTGCCGCAGTCCAAAACCTCGCGGAAAGCCAAAGCGGGCATGGGCGGTCGCGCCAGCGTCTTGGACTGCGGCAGTCCTCTGCCGCCTTGAAACCCATGTCGGCCTCGCAATCCCCCTTTCAAGAAATCACCCGTGGCGTTTCTTCGATCCCGCTAGTCCCGACTTAACTGCTCCGGTCCGCGAGCAGGAGAACGAACGCAACCAACCGCACGCCTGGGAGCTGCGGGACAAGGTGTTCATCCTGCGCAGCTATGAACCGCTGCCGGGGCCGCGCTTTGGTTAATGTCCCCTTGGTTTCGCCCACCCTACTTCGCCTTGCCCACGACCGGTGCTCCCTTGGTGTTGCCGAAACCGACGTTGGTCTGGGAGCGCACCGTCACTTCGTCGTCGGCGAACTGGAGCGTGAAGGTCGTCTGGTAGGGCGTCTCGCGGGCGCAGACCTTCACGGTGAAGGTGTCGTCCGCGGTCCAGGCCGCGCTGGCGGCCAGCGGTTCGGCGTCCAGGGCGCCGAGCGGTCCTCGCGGGGCGGCGCCGAGAGAACCGTCGCCGTTGAGCCACCGCCCGTGACCGCAACGCAGGACCGTTTCGGTGCCGTTGATCCGGCGGGTCAGCAGCCAGCCGTCACTGACGAGCGGGGTGAGGCTAAGCGATTCTAGCTTCTGGTCGTTGGCCGGAAAAACGAACGGCTGGCCGAACACCGCGGACGCCCGCGGTGAAGTCGCGGCGCCCACCGGCATTTTCACGGTGAGGCTTCGCAGCTTGGCCGCGAGTCGGTCCTGCGCGGTTTTATCGGCCGGCAGCCGTTTGGCCGCGAACGCCGGCCGCAGCTCGGACCACAGGTGATTCAGCACCGCCTGCATGTCGCCGAGTCCGCTGGTGATCGCCACGACGGCGTCCTGTTCCGGCAGCACCACGCAGTATTGGCCGAAGGCGCCGTCGCCCCGGTAGGCACCGTGCTGGCAGCGCCAGAATTGGAATCCGTAGCCTTGGTCCCAGTCGCTCGCTGGATTGCTGCCGTTGGAAACCTGCTTGGCCGTCGCCGCTTCGACCCAGGTGGCGGGCAGGAGCTGCTGGCCCTGCCAACGCCCTTTTTGCAGGTAGAGTTGCCCAAACTTCGCGATGTCCTCCGTGCGCACCCGCAGGCCGTAACCGCCGAGGCTGATGCCCTCGAAGTTGGTGTCCCACCGTGGTTCGCGGATGCCCAGCGGCTCGAACAGGCGCGGCCGAAGGTAATCCAGCGCGGTCTGCCCGGTGACACGCTGCACCAGTGCCGACTGCATGAAGGTGGCGGCGGTGTTGTATTTGAAATGCGTGCCGGGTTTGTGCGGCACCGGTTGGGCGAGGAAGGTCTTCGCGGAAATCTTGTCCGGTGACGTGGGCGGTTCGTCCTGGTGCCCGGTGGCCATCGTGAGCAGGTCCCGCACGCGCATCGCCTTCAGGTTGCCACCGGGTTCGGCGGGGGCGTCGGCGGCGAAGAACTTCAGCACCGGGTCGTCCACGGACACTTTGCCTTCGGCGACCGCGAAGCCGACCGCGGTCGAGGTGAAGCTCTTGCTCAGCGAATACAGCTCGTGCCGGGTCGCCGCATCATACGGTCCCCACCAGCCTTCGGCCACGACGTGCCCATGGCGAACCAGCATCAGGCTGTGGACTTGGTCCATCGCGTCGAGCGCCTCGACCAACCGGAGCAGTTGGGCCGACGCTACGCCCTGCTTTTCCGGCGTGCTGCGGGGCAGGGCCAAGGAATCGCCAGCCAGGATGGTCGCGACCGCGACGAAGCCGGCCAGCCCGGCGACCGCACTTCGGAAAGGGGAAATCATTCGCGAAACGTGCGGCCGCCCAGAATGGCTGCCAAGCAAAAGGCCGGGGAGCAGTCCGGATCCCATTCCCTTGGCGATGGGCGGATGTCAGCAGTCCCCCTTGCCCTGAACTTCAGGCGCGCTGCTTACCCGAAACAAGCGGCTTGCAGCGGCGGGCATCGCCCCTAACGTCGCCCCCTTGTCCGCGCCTTGGCGCCTTCACCTGATGAGCAATTCCGCGACTGTCCCGTTCACCGATTCCTTCGTCCGCCGCCACATTGGACCCCGTCCGGCCGAAATCGCCGAGATGGCCCAAGCCTGCGGCCACAAGTCCCTCGAATCCCTCGTGGCGGCCGCCGTGCCGCCGGTGATCCGCGCCAGCCGGCCCATGGACTTGCCGCCCGCGCTCAGCGAAACCGAGGCGCTTGCCCGTCTGAAGTCCATCGCCGCCAAGAACCAGGTGTTCCGCTCGTTCATCGGCATGGGCTACTACGACACGATCACCCCGCCCGTGATCCAGCGGAACATCCTCGAGAACCCCGGCTGGTATACGCAATACACGCCCTACCAAGCCGAGATTTCCCAGGGCCGCCTCGAAGGGTTGCTGAATTTCCAGACGCTCGTCTGCGACCTCACCCAGCTGGACATCGCCAATGCCTCCATGCTCGACGAGGCGACCGCCTGCGCCGAGGCGATGATGCTCTGCCATCGCGTGAAGGAGGCCGAAACCAACGCCGGCGCCGCGAAGCGCGATGTCTTCTTTGTCGCGAACAACTGCCATCCGCAGAACATCGACCTGGTCCAGACCCGCGCGAAGGCGCTTGGCCTCGAAGTCATCGTGGGCGACTGGAAGACGTTCCAGTTCTCCGACGACTTCTGTGGCGCGCTGCTCCAATACCCGGCGACCGATGGTTCGATTCACGACTACGCCGGGTTTGTGAAGTCGGCCCACGCGGCCGGTGCTCTCGTGGTCGTCGCGACCGACCTGCTGGCGCTCACGTTGCTCAAGGCCCCGGGTGAATTCGGTGCCGACGTGGCGGTGGGCAGCGCCCAACGCTTCGGCGTGCCGCTGGGTTACGGCGGACCGCACGCCGCGTTCTTCGCCACGCGCGACGCCTTCAAGCGCCAGATGCCGGGCCGCCTCGTCGGCGTGTCCAAGGACGCCCGCGGCAAGCCCGCGCTGCGCCTCTCGCTCGGCACGCGCGAACAGCACATCCGCCGCGACAAAGCCACGTCGAACATCTGCACCGCGCAGGCCCTGCTCGCCAACATGGCGATGGCCTACGCGTGCTATCACGGCCCGGCCGGCCTCAAGGCGATCGCCGGCCGCGTGGCCAGCCTCACCGCCTTGCTGGCGGACCGCCTGAAGGAAATCGGCATGCCGGTGGAGAACACGTCGTCGTTCGACACGCTGACGGTCCACGTGGGCAAGGAAGACGTCGCCGACATCGGCAAAATTGCGGCCGGCCATCACGTCAATTTGCGGTTGGATCCCACCGGGCACATTGGCCTGTCGTTGGACGAGGCCACGACGGTCGAGGAAGTCGAACTGTTGGTTCGCATCTTCAACAACGACCGTCCGTCCGCGGCGAAGTCGGCGAAGGTGCCCGGCCCGCTCTCGCGCATCCCGGCCGCGGTGCAACGCACCAGCGGTTACCTCGCGCACCCCGTCTTCAACCGCCATCACAGCGAGACCGAGCTGCTGCGTTACCTGCGGAAGCTGGAGGCGAAGGACCTGTCGCTCTGTCACAGCATGATCCCGCTGGGTTCGTGCACCATGAAGCTCAACTCCACCGCGGAAATGTTCCCGGTGAGCTGGCCCGAGTTTGCGAAGCTGCATCCCTTCGCCCCGCTCGGCCAGACCCGCGGTTACCAGCAGCTCTTCGAGGAATTGGAACAGTGGCTCTGCGAATGCACCGGGTTCGCCGGTGTGTCGCTCCAGCCCAACGCCGGCTCGCAGGGCGAATACGCCGGCCTGCTCGTCATCCGCGCGTGGCATGATTCGCGGAACGAAAGCCACCGGAACATCTGCCTCATCCCGACCTCAGCCCACGGCACGAACCCCGCGTCCGCCGTCATGTGCGGCCTCACCGTGGTGCCCGTGGCCTGCGACGGCGACGGCAACATCGACGTCACGGACCTCGAGGCGAAGATCGCTGCGCACCGCGCCAACCTCGCCTGCCTCATGGTGACCTACCCGAGCACGCACGGCGTCTTCGAGACCTCCATCCGCGACATCTGCGAGGCGGTCCACGCGGCCGGCGGACAGGTTTACATGGATGGCGCGAACATGAACGCCCAGGTCGGCCTCACGTCGCCCGGCGAGATCGGCGCCGACGTCTGCCACCTGAATCTGCACAAGACCTTCTGCATCCCGCACGGCGGCGGCGGTCCGGGCGTGGGCCCCGTCTGCGTGGCGGAGCACCTGGTGGACTTCCTCCCCGGCCACGCGGTCGTGAACCTCGGCGGCGAGAATCCGATCGGCGCCGTCAGCGCCGCTCCGTGGGGCAGCGCGAGCATCTGCGTCATCCCCTGGATGTATTGCCAGATGATGGGCGCCGCCGGCCTGACCGAGGCGACCAAGGTCGCGATCCTCAACGCCAACTACATCTCGAAGCGCCTCGAAAACCACTTCCCGACACTCTACCGCGCCAACGGCCTCGTCGCCCACGAGTGCATCCTCGACGTGCGCCCGTTCAAGACCGTCACCGCCGAGGACGTCGCCAAGCGACTGATGGATTACGGATTCCACGCCCCGACGCTGAGCTGGCCGGTGGCCGGCACGCTGATGGTCGAACCGACCGAATCCGAGCCGAAGCATGAGCTCGACCGCTTCTGCGACGCCATGATCGCCATCCACGGCGAGATCGCGGCCATCGAGTCCGGCGCGGCCGACGCGAAGAACAACGTCCTGAAAAACGCCCCGCACCCGGCCGACGTGGTGACGGCCGACACCTGGGACCGCCCCTACGGCCGCGAACAGGCGGCCTATCCCGTGGCGAGCCTGCGCGACTTCAAGTTCTGGCCCGCCGTCGGCCGCGTGGACAACGTCTACGGCGACCGCAACCTCGTGTGCTCCTGCGTGGGCATGGAGGCGTATTCGGGGTAGTGAGCACGGAAACGGTAACAGTGGTTAGGGTTGGGGGCTCTGCAGGGGCGACTGTTTGGTGGTTTCCGGCCATCGGCCGGATGCGTGCTGGAGGCTTCTAGCGGACCACCGGTGTGGCGACGCGGGGTGTTGGCCAATTGACGCTGCAACCAGTGGATGAAAGGCTTTGCCAACCGAATGTCGCTCGTAACCGAACCACCCCGCAAACGCATCGGAACTGCGATTAACCTGCTTCAGGCTGCAGATACGCCGATTCATGGCTGGTATCGGTTCGTTCTCTCCTACCCGCCGCACTTGGTTCGGAAATACATCGAAGCGTTCGGTTTAGCGTCGGGCGACCGGGTGTTAGACCCATTTTGCGGAACCGGAACCACTTTGGTGGAGGCCAAGAAGCTAGGGTTGGATAGTGTCGGGGCAGACGCACACCCGGTTGCTGCCATGGTGTCGCGGGTGAAGACTTCCTGGGAGCTAGACACCGCGAAACTTCGCCGTCGACTGGCTTCTGTGGTTGCGAAGGCGGAGCGGGAGACGGATCGGGCGGGGCTGCTCGCCCAATCATTTGAAGCGAAGCTGTTTGGCGGAGCCGTGCAGGATGATCCGCTGGGCGAATGGCTTTCCGAAGAAGAGGTGCGGTTAATCCCGACAGGGTTCGTCAGCTCGCGGCCATTGCAGCGGTTGCTGATCCTGCGTCGCGCAATCATGGATGCACTCGCCGGCGATTCGCGTGCCGAGCTCGAATTCTTTTTGGTGGCCATGGCGCACGTCATTGCCAACGGGGCGGGCAATTTTGCCTTTGGCCCGGAGATTTATCGGACGAAACCCAAGCCTGACTACGATGTGCTAGGACACTTTGCCGTTCAGGCGGGACGGATGATTACGGAGATGAAGGCCGAGCAAGTTGCCGGCCGCGCTTCGACGCCGGCTCAGGTAGTCCCGACTGATGCCCGGATGCTAGCTGGAGTGCCTGGAGAGATTTCCGCGGTCATCACTTCGCCGCCATACCCCAACGAGAAAGATTACACCCGAACCACTCGGGTGGAGCTAGTCCTCCTCGGCTTGGTGTCGGATCGCGAGAATTTGCGCGGCATGAAGGAGGGGTTGTTGCGCTCGAACACCCGCAATGTGTTCGTAGCGGACACGGACAACCAAGAGGTGTCCGGCTTCGATTCGGTCCAGAAGATCTGTCGCGCAATCGAAGACCGTCGGGTGGAACTGAACAAAACCAGCGGGTTTGAGCGGCTCTACCATAAGGTCGTCGCTCACTACTTTGGGGGCATGCGGCGCCATTTCAGAAATCTCCATCCGTTGCTCAAGCGCCAGGCGCAACTTGCCTACGTTGTAGGCGACCAGCTTTCGTTCTTGATGGTCCATGTCCCCACGGCGCAATTGCTGGGAGAGATCGCCGAGGCGGAAGGATTCCGCGTTACGGGGTGTGATCTGTGGCGTGAGCGGGTTGGCACCAAGGTTCGGAACTCACGCACTGATGAACGAACGGTCCGGGTTCGAGAGGAAGTCCTGTTGTTGGAAAAGAAATGAAGACCCCCAAGGCAAACCCGGTGACCGCTCGCAATCGCGATGACGTCATCCGCTTAGTTTTTAGTCGGCGTTTTTCGCCCGGCAGCTCGGAGGTCATGTTCACAATGGACGATATCCGGGCTGCCATCGACGAGGTTGCCGCCAAATGTCCTGGCTACCATGAGAAGAACGTGGCTGACGTTCGCTACGAATATGCCTCTGGGCGACGCTCGTTGCCCGCTGACGTGGATCGACACGGCCCGTGGATGTTTGTTGGTCGGGGCAAAGCCAAGTATGCGCTAATCAGGCTGGCGGCGTCACCGGTGATTCAAGTATCCGAGGACCTTCAGGTCATCCACATACCGGATGCCACACCTGAAATCGTGTTGGAGTATGCTGGCAGGGATGAACAGGGTTTGCTCGCGAAGATTCGCTACAACCGATTGCTTGACGTCTTCCTCCAAATCACCTGCTACCATTTGCAGAACCATTGGCGCGCTACCGTCAAACGGAAGGGGCAGCGGGAGATCGACGATCTCTACGTTGGGATCAACACCCACGGAAAGCAGTTTGTCATGCCGATCGAGGCTAAGTCGGTCGGCGGTAATCTGGCGAAGACTCAGATTTTTCAGAACATCGAGTTTGCTCGGGAACGGTATCCCATGCTGCTGCTCCGCCCGGTGGGAGTTCAGGAGATGTCGGACGGCTCGCTGGTTCTCATTGAGTTCACCGCAGCGGACAATCCTGACGCGGTGAAGGTCGTTGAGATGCGGCGTTACCGTTTGGTTCCGATGTCCCAAGTTCCGCTTGATGCAATTCAGGCAAGGCCGTGATGTCATTCGGAAACTGGCTGGATACTCATCCGGGATGTTCCGCGCACATGACAGCGCGAACTTCGAGCTGGTTTTCGCCCACGGGCTGACTTCTTTGGTTTCGACTTCTTGCGGGCTACCGACGCCCCAAGGCTTGATCGCGGTCCTCTGCTGAAAAGAAAACCTTCCAACGATGTAAGGCGAACGTTTTGTTACGCCTTCCGCTCCCAGCGGAACTTCCGGTCGGCCTCGCGAATCGGCAGATCGTTGATGCTGGCGAAGCGGGACCGCATGTAGCCGAGTTCGTCGAACTCCCAGTTCTCGTTGCCGTAGGAGCGATACCAATGGCCGGAGTCGTCGTGCCATTCGTATTCGAACCGCACGGCGATGCGGTTGCCGGTGAAGGCCCACAGCTCCTTCTTCAGCCGGTAGTCCAGTTCGCGCGCCCACTTGCGGCGCAGGAACTCCACGACCGCGGCGCGGCCGTCGATGAACTCGGCGCGGTTCCGCCAGTGCGTGTCGGGGGTGTAGGCGAGCGACACGCGCTCCGGGTCGCGGCTGTTCCAGGCGTCCTCGGCGGCCTGGACCTTCTGGCGGGCGGTCTCCTCGGTGAACGGCGGCAGGGGTGGGCGGGGATTCATGTCAGGGCTGAGCCTTGAGTTTGGCTTCCAGTTCGGCAATGCGCGCCTTGAGCGGCGCGACCGCGTGCTCGACCGCGTCGGCGGTGTAACGGGGCGTGATGAACTTCGCGCAGTTTCAGTCGAAGGCCACCACGTCGATCAGGAACACCCGTTCCGCCCGCGCGGCGCCGCCTCCGCCACATGCCGGTGGCAGCCCGTCGATTCGGCAATTTCCCGCCTTTGCCGGTTGGCGGGGTGGGGCCGCGCGGCTAGGCTCCGCCGTCATGTCCAGCCGTTACCGTCCGATCCTTGTTGCCGCCGCCGTGGTGGCGGTGGGGTGGGCGTTGGCCCTGGGTGGAATGGCGGTGGCCCGGCATATGAAGGTCACGCCGGACAAGGTGCGCAGTTACCTCGCGGGCTTGGATTTCGCCAAACTGACGCCGGAACAACGCCGGGCAGCGATGCGTCGGTTGGCCGAGATGCTCAACGCACTTTCGCCGGAGGAACGCCGGGCCGCCCGGATGAACCGGGAATTCGCCGCCTTTTTCCGCGCCCTCGACGACGCGGAGCGGGGCGAACTGCTGGAGCTGACCCTGCCGTCCGGGTTCAACCAGATGCTGTCCGCCTTCGAGCAGCTGCCGGAGGACAAACGCCGCAAGGCGGTCGAGGACACACTGCGCCGGATGCGCGAGCAGGCCGCGGCGGGGGAATCCGGCGAGGGTGACGTCACGCCCGGGGAACCGGAACTCAGCCCCGAACTGCGCGAACGAATGGTCAAGGTCGGGGTGAAGACGTTCATGGAACAGGGTTCGCCGGAGACCCGCGCGGAGTTGCAGCCGGTGCTGGAGGAGATGCAACGCAACATGGAGGCCGGCCGCCTGTTCCGGCCCGGTCGCCGACCCCGGGGCGAATGAACGCCTTTCTGCCCAGCGCCGGCCGCGGTTTTACGCTCGTCGAATTGCTCGTCGTGATCGCGATCATCGCCGTCCTGGCTGGTTTGCTCCTGCCGGCGGCCACCCGCGCGACCGGCCGGGCGCGGGCCACGGCCTGCCTCTCCAACCTGAAGCAGGTCGGCCTCGGACTCCGGCTCTACCTGGATGAAAACGCCAACCGCTTTCCCGTGATGTTGAACCGCGCCAAGGGTGCCGCCGCGCCGCTCACCAACGCCGTGGCCGACGTGCTGGGCCGACAGTTGGGCAGCCCGAAC
>JBIIUN010000065.1:0-14141 GCA_044339945.1 Kapaibacterium sp. (SeqCode) | reverse complement strand
CAGACCTGGATGACTAGGACCGTGCGGCGCTGGGCTGAAGCGGAGAATCGGACAAGTGGAGTCGTCGGACACTGAGACATTCTCCCTCTCCGCCCGCCCGAGCGGGGGGAGAGGGCCGGGGTGAGGGGGGGGCCGAGGAGATGGAGCGGTCACTTGACCCAGGCTTGGCCAGCTCTGACCCCCGGCTTGCAAGGTCCGGCTTCTGAATGGAGGGACGCCCGCCCTCACCCTGTCCCTCTCCCCCAGGGAGAGGGGAAGGCGCTCCAGCACCGGGGAACTTCACACTCTCGGCTGACGAGGACAGCACGGTGGAGTTTCCCGCGGGCAGGCTGGCAGCCTGCCCTACTTCGGCCAGCACCCACGCCGCGGTCCCGCCACTGAAGACGACCGGTGGTTTCCCGCCCGGCCGCAGCGCGATCGTGATCTCGCCGTTCGCTTCCAGCGTCGCCTTGAGCGGCAGGGCGGCCGGCCTGTTCGACACGGCGAAAGGCTGGGTGCGACCTACGCTCAGGCGCGGATGCCCGGCCAGCTTGGGCAACAGTTCGACGAAGTCCGCCGCCGGCAACTGGACCATGCCGGGCGTGTCGCCGCCGCTGACGAGTTCCGCCGCGTCGAGCAGCTCCGCGTCCGTCGGCGACAGCCGGAACGGCCCGGCCTTCACGAGCGCGTTGAGCGGCATCCGGCCGCGGCTGGTGGCGCCCTCGAACACCAGCATCGCCCGGCCGCGAGCCAGCGAATCGGCCAAGTTCGGCGGGAGGATGACATGGATCTCCAGCACGTCGCCGGCTTCGGCGCGACGCAGCTTGATGCCGTCCCGTGCCGGTTTGGGCACCGAGGCGAGCCCGCTCGTTGCCGTGCGGACCGGGCCGACCGCCTCTACTCCCGTTTTCCTGCTTTCCTGTTTTCCAGATTTTCCCGCTGCCGCCTCCTCCGCCTGTCCCCGCATCCAGTGCAATCCCACCGCCACCGAATGCGCGCAGATGATCCCGTCGTCGCGCGAGGCGCGGCAGGTGCAAAGATTGTCGATGTCGATGACGCCCTTGATGACCAACCCGGCGCGATAGGTCGTCTCGCCGGCGGCAACCACGCCCTTGAGCACGGGCGGCGTGTAACTGGACGACAACACCTTGTCGATCGCGAGCAGGGCGCGGGCGTGCTTCACGACCTCCCAGCCGGCAGTCTTCTGGAAAAAGGCGTCGTTGAGTTGGATGTCGCTCATCGGCCCGGCCAGCGTAGCAGAGGGGGAAACCGGAGGGCGACCCCGGGAACACGAATCGTTGTTCGCCCAACTCCAGCGCTGGAGGCGCAGGTCAGCCGGGTGGGGCGAGGCTCTGACGAGCCCACTTTGCCGGCGAAGCCGGCGCGAGCGTAGCGAGCATCTTGAGGTGAGTGGGGAGATGCTCACTCCGTTCGCCTCGCTCCGCTCGGAAATGGGCTCGACAGAGTCTCGCCCCACCAGGAGGGGGCAGGCTTACGCCGTGGGCTAATGTCTTTCGCCGCTCCGCGGCTGCTTATCTCTTCGGCAATGCTCCTGTCGGGACTGAGTTCGTTCCAGCGTGGTAGAATTGGGTGCTGTTGGTGCCGCCGAGAGCTGGGAATTTCAGTTGCTGGGCCAACTCCGGATGACGTCGCAACGCTACCATGATGAGTTCTGCTTCAAGGGCATGAAACTGGGCCGGGCGCAGATCCTCGGTCACTTTTCCGCGCAGGATGGATTCCAACGCCGCAACTGCGCCCACCTTCACGTCGATGTTCTTTTCGCGAACCAGCACCTCCAGCAAGGCGGGGACGGCCGCCTCCGCCTTGGTGCCCATCCGCCGCAAGGCTGTTGCTGCATAGCTCCGCCGGTCGCTGGGCCAAACCACATTGTCCGCCCAGCCCTTGGTCAGCTTAAACTTCCTCAGCTTCGGCAGCGCCATTTCCAAAAAACCAGAGCGGTCGTATCGGAGCTGTTGGCACAGATATGGAACCGCACTCGGGTCAATGTCCTGGAAAGCAGCGTAAGCTGCCGCAAACGGCTTCGCTTTCGCCGTCCCACCGAAAACACCAGTGCACAGGTCATCAAACCACAGGTTGACCGGGCGTCCGGCGTGAAGGGGTATCGGCTCTCGCAGAAGAATAACCAAACCACTGAACAGCAGCGCGGCCAACAGCAGGGCTCCGACAACGAACCGGACCCGTCGACGTGCTTGGATTGCTTGGAGCATTTTTTGATAATGGACCAGCAACACGATGCCTGTCAGCTACCGCCAGTTTGAATCCGAGATCGCATGATCCTAAGCCGAGAGCGCTAACTCGCCGTCTTTCCATTCCTCCTTTGCCCACCCACTCCCAACTCGCCGTGATCGGCGGCGGCCCGGCCGGTTTGCGCGCGGCGGAAGTCGCGGCGTCCGCCGGCCTCCAAGTCACGCTCTACGAGGGCAAACCGTCCGTCGGGCGGAAGTTCCTCGTCGCCGGCCGGGGCGGGCTCAACCTCACCCACAGCGAACCGGTCGCTCGCTTCGCCGCGCGTTACTCCGGTCCCGGCCAACCTGCGGACTTTTGGCCGCGCCTGCTCGCCGGCTTTGATCCCGCGGCATTGCGCCACTGGGCAGCAGGACTCGGCGTGGAAACGTTCCAGGCCACCAGCGGCCGCGTCTATCCGGTGGAGATGAAGGCCGCGCCGTTGCTCCGCCGCTGGGTGGCGCGGCTGCGCAGTCTGGGGGTGGCGTTCGTGATGAACCACCGGTTGGTGACTCTCGAAGCCGGAGTGGGATTGCCTAGTGGGACAGGCATCCCTGCCTGTCTTGCGGGCTTCCAGCCCGTTTCGGCTTCTGGGGCTGGAAGCCCCGGAGACAGGCTGGAAGCCTGTCCCACTAGTTTCCGCCTTGGCTTCGCGAATGGCACATCAGCCACGGCCGACGCCGTCATCCTCGCCCTGGGCGGCGCGTCGTGGCCGGAGACGGGTTCCGATGGGGCATGGACCGGTTTGCTCGAATCGCTGGGCCTCGCGGTCCATCCGCTGGCCGCGGCGAACTGCGGCTGGGAACACGAGTGGCCGCCGGAAGTCCTCGCCCGCGCCGAGGGCAAGCCGCTGAAGAACGTCCACGTCCGAGCCGGCGACACGTTGGCGGTGGGCGAACTCCTGATCACGCGCTACGGCCTCGAGGGCGGCGCGATCTACCAACTCGGCGCCGCGCTGCGGGCGATGACGGAACCGGCCATCGCCATCGACTTCAAGCCCACCTTCACCGTCGAGCGGCTGGTCGCGAAGATGGAGTCGGCGCGGCGCAACTTCTTGAACGAGGCGCTCGTCCGCTGGCGCCTTGGCGACGCGGCCCACGCGCTGCTGTCGGATCGCACCTGGACGGACGCCACGTCGCTGGCCCGCGCCGTGAAGCACTGCGTCATCCCGCTGCGCGGCCCGCGGCCGATTGCCGAGGCGATCTCGTCGGCCGGCGGCGTGGCCTGGGGCGAACTCGACGCCGGGCTGATGGTGAAACGCCATCCGGGTCTGTTCGTCGCCGGCGAGATGGTGGACTGGGAAGCCCCGACCGGCGGTTACCTCATGCAGGGCTGCTTTGCGACGGGCACGCACGCGGCCCGGTCGGCGGTGGAATGGGCGCGCGCCGCGGGGCTCACTCGGGAGCCGTGACCCGCGTTTCCCGGGCGCCCGGCGGCACGGGTTGCAGGGAACGTTTGCCACCAAGCCAGCGCACCTCGACCGCCGTCGGTTCGCCGGCCTTGCCCAACACCGGCACCGGGCTGTCCACGCTCCAGTAACCCGCGCCGAGGTGAGTCTCGCGCCACGGTCCGCGGCGTTCGCCGTAGGCGAGACGCACGGCGGCGCCGACCGCCTGCGGGTTGTTCGAGGAACCTTGCAGTCGAACCCGGAGGCCCGGCCGGCCCGCCGTGTTGCGGAACAGTTTGGTGGCCGCCGCGTTCTGCCCGACAACCAAGTCCGGGCGACCGTCGGCGTCGAAGTCGGCCAACGCGGCGCCCCGTGCGTCGCCATAAACCTCGACCCCGCTGGTCAGGTCGGCCGTGAAGCCGCCCCGGCCGTCGCCGCGCAACCACAGGCCGCGCCCGGCGTCGTTGCGCGCGGTGAAGGGTTCCGCAGCCGCCCAGTTTTGCGCGAGGAACAGGTCTTCATTCCCGTCGCCATCATAGTCACCGACACAAAGGCCGAACACCGGCGCCAACTGCGCGGCCGACGGCAACGCGCGGGCCTCGAAGTGATCGCCGCGGTTCAGGAACACGGTGCTCGCGAACCACGTCGCACTGACGGACCGCGCCGCCTTCAGCCGTTCGCCGAGGATGTCGCCGGCCGTCGCCGCCGCAAAGGCGGCGTGGCTGGGAAAGCGTTCCCGCAGCCACGGCAGCGCCATGGCCAGCGGCGGCAACGGACGCTCGGACCATTCCTGGCCGCCTTCGGTCCACGTTTCGAACAGGTCATGGCCCTCACCGCCGCCGAGTTCACCGAACACGACCCGGCGCGGCGCCTGAACGCCCGCCCGCAGGCGGAAGTTGAGGCCCGCATTGCCGGCGACGAAGTCCAGGCGCCCGTCGCCGTCGAAATCACCGGAAACAATGCTGTTCCACAGTCCGGTCAGCGCGGCCAGCGAAGCTGGTCGGCCCGCGATGCCCTCGGCGTCGGCCCAGGTCAGCGGCACGTTCCATTCGGTGAGTTTGCCGGCGTCGTTGCGGAGGAGCTTCAGCGGTCCCCACTCGCCGGCGAGCAGCAGGTCGCTGTCGCCGTCGCCGTCCACGTCGCTGAAGCAGGCGCCGCTGGTCAGGCCCAGCGCGTCGAAGCGCTGAGTCACGGTGAAACGCCCGCCCACGTTGCGGAGCAGCAGCGACGCGGCGGGATCGGGCCAGCGCCCGGCCACCGCGCGCCCGCCGACGAACAGTTCGAGCGTGCCGTCACCGTCCACGTCGGCCAACGCCAGCGGCCCCGTGCTAAAGGTCGGGCCCACGATGATTTCGCCGCTGACCTTGCGGGCCGGATCGTAGATACGCACCGCGCCGCCGTTCGTCGAACCGTCCTCCCAGTTGGAGGAGCCGACGAGCAAGGCGCCGGACGCGGGCAGGATCGTGGTGGCATCCCGGGCCAGCGGTTTGTTGAACGGCGGTTCATAGAGGCGCCGGAAGCCACCGCGGGCGTCGTTCTGGAAAACCGCCAACGGACCGGAGCGGCCGGAGCCCACGATGAGGTCATCGAAGCCGTCGCCGTTCAAATCGGTCCACGACACGCCCGGGCCAAGCAGGCTCAGGCGGTTCGGGAGCAGCGGCTGCCTTTCGAAGTCATTGAAAGACTCTTCGGCGTGGAGGTGGCCGAGTCGGTCGGAGACATCCACAAACATCGGCCCGCCTGCGGGGACAGGCGTCGGCCGGGGTTCGCCCGAAGTCGCTTCCGCCAGTTCAACCGCGGAGTTGGCCGGCACGGCGCGCCATTCACTCACCCGTCCCGAAGGCCAGCGGACCGTGAGATCAACTGTCTTGGCAGAACCGGTAGCAAAGGTCCGCGCCGGCTCGTCGCCGCCGAGGTAACGGCCGCCGCCGAGAGTTTCCTGGGTCTGTTCCGGCACCGCGCCGCCGCGCACCGTGACCCGCGCGCCGATGCCATGGCGATTGCCGGCGGCGGCGCGCAGGCTCACGCGGACGCGGGGCGCCGTGGTTTCGTTGCGATAGATTCCGGGGCCGGCCTGGAGGTTGTTCATCACCACGTCGGCGTCGCCGTCGTTGTCGAGGTCGGCCAGCGCGGCGCCCTGCGAGATGCTGCCTTCGCCGAAACCCCACTCGGCGCTCACGTCGTCGAACGTGGGCACGAAGCGGTCATTCGCCGGCGCGGCGGCGAGGCGGTTACGGAAGGCCGCGTTCGGCGTGTCGAAGCGCGGCAGCGTCTTCACGAGCGCCGCGATGTCGGCCGGTCCCAGCGGACGGCCTCCGCGCTGGGCAGCGGCGATCCGCGCGGCGCCGTCCGCGTCCTGGAAATCGCGGGCCTGGCCGTTGGGGATCAGGATGTCCTCGTAACCGTCGAGGTCCACGTCGAGGAAGAGCGGTCCCCACGACCAATCGCTGGCCTCGACGCCGGCCTGGATTGCGGCCTCGGCAAAGGTGCCGTCGCCGCGGTTCAACTGGAGTGCGTTGCGTTTCAACTGCACGCGATCGTCGAACTGGCCGGGCGGGCGCACCTGCGGCGCCATGCCTTCGAGCTGCGTCACGCGGTGGACGCGTTTGCGAGCGAGCATGTCCACGGTGAAGAAGTCGGTGTGTCCGTCACGGTTCAGGTCGCCGAAATCCACGCCCATCGAGAACGTGCTGTTGTTCCGGAGCGCGAGCAGCGGCATCGCCTGAAACTGGGCGACCCCGTTCGTCGCGACGTTGCGCCAGAACCGGTCCGGGGTGTGAAGGTCGTTGCAGACGTAGAGGTCCGGCCGGCCGTCGCCGTCGAAGTCATGGAACTGTGCGGCCAAGCCCCAGTCGCGATCTGCGCCGGGCACGGGCTGGCCCGCTTCGTCGCTAAACGTGGCGGACCACTTCGCGGCGGTGAAATGGCCGCGCCCGTCGTTCAACCACAGCACGTCCGCCTCGCCAAACTCGATGACGTTGCCGCCGGCACCGACTTCGAACCGGTTGGTAAGGTCGGGTTCCGTCACGGGTCGGCCGTTCATCGAAATGACGACGGGACGGTTGCCGACCTGGCGCACGGTGAACTTGGCGGCCGGCTGATCGAGGATCGTGTCGGGCCGGAAATTGCAGACGTAAAGATCCAGGTCGCCATCGCCCTCCACGTCGGCCAACGCCAGCGAGGTCGCACCCGAACCCGAGCGCAGTCCGGCCGCGTCGGTCACTTCGTTGAACCGTCCCTGGCCGTCATTGAGGAACAGGCGCGTCCCGGCATGCAGTCCGTTGACCAGCAGGTCGAGGTCGCCGTCACCGTCCACGTCGGCAAAGGCGGCGCCCGTGCTGTCATTGGGAGCCGGCTTGGCGGCGGTTCCGCCGGGCGAAGCGGGAAACGCGGCGGCGGTGACGTTGGTGAAATTCCAGTTCCCGAGATTGCGGAAGAGCTGGTTGGGCGAATCCAAGCCCGTGAAGAACAAGTCGCAGCGACCGTCGCCATCCACGTCGCCGCACGCCACGCCGGAACCGGAGAGCAGGTTGCGGTTGGTCAGGCTGCGTTCGTCCGCGAGGCGGTTGGTGAAATTGATTCCGAGGTCCGCCGCGGGCAGGCGGGTGAAGCCGGCTGCCTTCGCGCCGGCAACCGGCGCCAGCGGCGCGAGGCGGCCGCCGGCGTGCGGTTGCCATTCGTGCGCGTAGAGCGAGGCGGCGGCCAGCGCGGCCGACCAACCGACCAACCTGAAGGAACGATGCATCGGCAGGAACTGTTCTCGGAGACGCAGCAAGGGTTCCACCGCCGGCCGGAAGATGCCAGCCCCAGCCGGCCGTTCCGGGTGACGACGGGAAAACCGTTCGACTCGACGGCCGGCTCGGATAGCTTGGCTGCGCCAAATCACATGTCCGCTCCCTCGCTCACCGGCTCCCAACGCATTGGCGTGATCGCGCTGGCTCTCTTCTTGGCCGACCAGTTGTCCAAATTCGTCGTGCTCAAGGTGCTTGATCTGCACGACGAGCGGGTGGTGCTGGAGGGCTTCTTCAAGTTCGTCCATTGGGGCAACACGGGGGCGGCGTGGTCCATGTTCCGGCACAACAACGGCATGCTGGCCGTCGTGTCGGCGATCGCGATGGTCGCGCTCTGGTTCTTCCGGCGGCACTTCGAGGCGCATCGGCCGCTGGGCCAGGTCGCCTTGGGCCTGCTCTTTGGCGGCATCAGCGGCAACCTGCTGGACCGGGTGCTGCCGAGCCGGCAGCACGTGATCGACTTCCTGTATTTTTACGTCAGCCCGCGCGGTGGCGGCGAAATCGGTTTCCCGGCCTTCAACATCGCGGACTCGGCCATCTGCACCGGCGTCGGCCTGCTGATCCTGCTGTCGTGGCGGGCCGAGGCGCGGCCGGAAAGCCGCGCGGTGGCCGGCGCCAAGTGATGCCGCCGGCCGAGCCAGCGCCGATCGTGCTTGCCGGGGCAACCGCTTCCGGGAAATCCGCCGTGGCCCTCGAACTCGCCGGCCTGGTCGGCGGGGAGATCATCTCTGTCGATTCAATGCAGGTGTATCGCGGCCTCGACCTGGGAACGGCCAAACCGACGGCCGAAGAACGGGCGGCCATCCCGCATCATCTGGTCGATGTCGTGGGCCTGACCGAGCCGTTCGATGCGGCCAAGTTCGTCCACTTGGCGACGGCGGCGGTTGCGTCCTGCCAGTCCCGCGGACGGGTGCCGATCCTGTGCGGTGGCACGGGCCTCTATTTCAACGCGTGGCTCAACGGCCTGGGTGACGCGCCGCCGCCGGAACCGAAGCTGCGGGCCGAATTGGAGGCCTTGCCGATGGCGGCGCTGTTGGACGAACTGGCGCGCCGGG
The DNA here is from genome assembly GCA_044339945.1 of Kapaibacterium sp. (SeqCode). Classification (GTDB taxonomy): domain Bacteria; phylum Verrucomicrobiota; class Verrucomicrobiia; order Limisphaerales; family UBA9464; genus CAIWAH01. The sequence continues at coordinate 5,685 of JBIIUN010000065.1, read as the reverse complement.
ATCTGCCCACTTTTGACGAGATTGATTTGGAGAACCGCCGCCGGGTGGTCCGGGCGGTGGAGGTGATCCGCTTGACCGGGCGCCCGTTCTCGGAGCAGCGGGCCGCTTGGCCGGATCGCGCGCCGACCTTGGCCGGACGCAGTTTCGGGTTGCTGCGTCCGCGCGAAGATTTGGTCCGGCGGATCGACCAACGCGTCGAGTTGATGTTCCGGTCCGGGCTCATCGACGAGACCCGTCGGTTGCTTGGACAGGGGTTGGAATCCAACCGCACGGCCATGCAGGCCATCGGCTACCGGCAGGTGGTGGAGCATCTGCGCGGCGAACGGGGTCGCCTGGAGACCATCGAGTTGGTCAAGGTGCGGACCCGCCAGTTTGCGAAGCGCCAACTTACTTGGTTCCGCGGTCAGCTTGACCTCGAATGGATCGAGGTTGGCCGCGAGGAGTTACCGGCGGCAACGGCGAGACGCATGGCGGACAAACTGGGTCCGTGAGCGGCGCCCGGAACCGGGTGTCCCCCCGCGCAAACAAAAACCCGGCGGTCACCAAAAGCGACCACCGGGCACAGGAGGAACCGAGGCAAAAACCTCAGAGAACTCCGCGACCCTACTGGCCGAGAAAGGCCAGTCAAACGGGGACTTTGGGCTTATATTGGCGAATCCAAACCGGACCGGATCACTTGCGCCGGGCGGGTTTTTTCCTCGGCCCACGCCCCTTGAACGTCAGCTCGGCCACGCCGGATTTGTCGAGGTCGCCCAAGCCTGCCTTGACCATCTTTCGGAACTGGCCCAAAGCGGACTTGGCGAGGGGTAGCTCGAGCTTGGCTTGCTGCCCGAGCGCATAGGCAATGCCGCTGTCCTTGGCCGCGTGGGCGGCACTGAAGAAACAGGAGTGGTCGCGATTCAGCATGTCCTCACCGTCGGTGACCAACACGCGGCTGTTGGCGCCGGTCTGGGAAAAGACCTCCATCAGCACCTTGAGATCGAGCCCGAGGGCGGCTCCCAGTCCAAGTCCCTCGGCCAGTCCGGCGGTGTTGATGTTCATCACCATGTTGACGAGGGCCTTGACCTGCGCGGCCTGCCCCGCCTTGCCGATGTAGCGAAGCAGCTTGCCGTCGTCGGACAGCTTCGTGAGCAGCGGCTTGACCTGCTCAAACACCTCGGCCTTGCCGCCGACCATCAGGTAAAGCGTGCCGGCCCGGGCCTGGTTGATCGACGAGGCCATGCAGGCCTCCAGCGAGGCGGCCTTGGCCTTCGTGGCGAGCTTTTCCACGGCGACGTGGGTCGCCGGCGAAACGGTGGCGCAGTTAATGAAAACTCGGCCCTTGGCGCCAACCAACAAGCTGTCCCCCTTGGGCGCGAAGATGCCGGCCATCGACTTGTCGTCCGTGACGACGGTGATGATGACATCCGCCAAGGCGGTCACGTCCGCGAGCTTGAGGGGATTGGCGCAGTTCAGTTCCTTGGCCAGGGCCTCGGCGGCAGCCGGACGGGCGTCAAAGACCGCGGTGATTTCGTAGCCACACTCCTTGAGTCGGCGGGCCATGTTGGCGCCCATCCGGCCCACTCCGACGACAGCGATGCGTTCTTTCATGGAAAAATCAGGTAATGACGTTACGCGCTGGATTCAGGCGAAATTCCGTCCCGCTTGCACGCACAGAAGCGTGCTCGGGGAACGTCCTGGGCAACAAAAAACCCCGCCCGGAAGGGCGGGGTTCGCAGGCTGATGAATCAGCTTAGAAGAGATAAACGATGTTCACCGTCAGGCTGTGGTCGTTCTTGTCGCCGTCGAAGACGCGTGATGTGGTGCCGGGAAGCGTAGGAGTTCCGCCAACGACGGAATCAAGGCGATATTCGAGGCGGGAGATGACGTTCTTCCAGAGAGCGTAATCCAGCGTGAGGGTGTTGCCGAAAACCTGCTCGTCGTTCAACGCGCCGGGCAAATGAATGCCGCCGCTGGAACCAGCGAGTTCAGCGCGGTAGCTGAGCTTGAGCTGCTCATTCAGCTGGTAGGAAGCATACAGAGCCCAGGCATAGCCATACTGGTTGGCCACGCCATTCAGGTTGTCCACATAGTCGTAAGAACCACCCACGGTCAGGCCTTCAACCCCAGTCGAGAGGCTGGCGCCGACGTAGTAGTTGATCTGGTCGTCCACGCCACCGCCGAAGCCGCGGTCAACGATTCCGAGGTAGAGCGAGGAACCGGCGAGGAAGCCGAAGTTCTCGGGCGCCTTGAAGACGAGGCCGCCGATGTAGGACTTGATGGATTCGCCACCGTCCTTGGCATTGATGCCAGTGCCTGCATTCCACAAACCACCACCAGCCGCTCCGCGAGCCGCAGTGACGCCAGTTGTGTCGCCGAAGCCGTTGGCCACACCGGCCGTCGCGCCCACCCATTCAGTGAACTGGTAGGTCGCGAGCACGCCCTGATGACCGAAGGGTTCGAGATTGTTGAAACCAAAGCTGCGGCTGAAGTTCGGGTTGACGTAAGAGTCGGTGACTTCATAGCCGATCGTGGGGTCGAACTGGCCAACCTTGAAATCAATGCCGTTGCCCACCGGAGCGCGAAGCGCGACGTAGGCCTGCTTGATGGCGAGATCGCCGTTCGCGATGCGACCGGGCATGACCGCGGCATCGGGGCCATACATCATCTCGAAGTTATAGCCGGCCGACCAAGTGCCTTCGTCGAGGCCCTTTTCCAGCTTCAGCTTCACCACGTTCAGGTTGAAACCGTCCTGACGGTCGCTGGCGGTGTTCGCGAAACGGTTCGCCACGGTCGTGCCGGTGCCGAAGTTCCAGATCGCCGAGGTATCAACGTGACCGCTCAGGGTCACACCGCTGACCAACGAATTAACGGGTGAGGACTCCCCGGCAGTTGCCGAAGCCAAGCTGACGACACCCGCGGTCGCCAGCGCCACTGTCCACTGATTGAACTTCATGTCAGTTACTCCTGTGATGTGTTCTCTGTGTTTTGTGTATGACCACGGGACAAGATAATCCCTGCCCCTGCACCGAAAGGCGCAACCGGGGCACCCTAGGAACCGCGCCGACGGTCTGACAACAGTTTTTTGCAGTATTTTGGCCCATTTTCCGGAATTTCCCGTGAACACCCAACCCTCGTTGGCCAGTTCACCAAATCTTTCGCTAACGATTGCGAGAGAGGCGAAATCCCTCGAGTCGCGGGATGCTTGCCCACTTTTCGAGCAAAGCGGACCACCCTACTGCGTCCACCACCCGGAATCCCGCGAACAGATATTCTGGCCCAGCAACCGATTGTGATTCCTCCCCGGGCGTCCGATTTCACACCTTGGACGGGTGGAAACCACCCCGGCCAAACGCGCCACCCTGCGACTCCGGCTCACGGCGGCCGCGGAATCGATTGTCCGCGCCGGTCACCCGTGGGTCTATTCGGATTCGGTGCGGGAGGCGAATCGCACCGGAGAAACCGGCGAACTTGCGGTCGTCTTTGACCGGCGGGACCAGTTTCTCGCCCTCGCCTTTTACGACGCCGATTCGCCCATCCGCCTGCGAATCCTGCACGTCGGTAAACCGGTGAAACTGGAACCGGCATGGTGGCGTGAGCGGCTGCGAACCACCTTGGCCCGCCGCGACGGGGTCGTCGGGGCGGAAACGGACGGCTATCGATTGATCAGCGGGGAAAGCGACGGCTGGCCTGGGTTGGTCCTGGACCGTTACGGCGGCACCTCCGTGTTGAAACTTTATGCCGCCGCCTGGCTCAGCCGGATTCGTGACTTCGTTGGGTGGCTGGCCGAAGTCGCGCCACCCGAACGACTGGTCCTGCGCCTGAGCCGCAACCTGAAGGTCGCGGCAGAGCAGGCGGGCTGGCATGACGGACAAAACCTCCTCGGCGCGGCGACCGACGCTTCCGTGGTCTTCCAGGAGTCGGGACTGCGCTTCGAATCGGAGGTCGTGCGCGGGCAGAAGACCGGGTTCTTTCTCGACCAACGCGAAAACCGCCGGTGGGTGGAGGGTTTCGCCCGCGACGCGGAGGTGCTGAATGCGTTCAGCTTCTCGGGCGGCTTCAGCCTTTACGCGGCCCGGGGCGGCGCGCGGGCCGTGGCCGACCTCGACATCTCGCCGCATGCCTTGGCGGCCGCACGCCGCAATTTCGCGCTGAACCAGGCTATTCCCACGGTGGCGGCGGCCCGCCACGAGCAGATCCAGGCCGATTGCTTCGAATGGCTCGAACAGTCACCGCGCCGTGAATTCGATCTGGTCATCCTGGATCCACCGTCGCTTGCCAAACGGGAGTTTGAACGCGAAGGGGCCATCCAGGCCTACGCGCGGTTGGCCACCGCGGGCATCCGGCGGGTTCGACCCGGCGGGCTGCTGCTGGCGGCCTCTTGCAGCGCCCATGTCAACGAGTCGGAGTTCTTCGAGGCGGTTCGCGGGGCCGCCCACCGCAGCGGCCGGCAGGGCTCTGAAATCGGCACCGCCGGCCATGCCCCGGACCATCCGGCGACCTTTCCGGAGGCCAAGTATCTCAAGGCGATTTACCTGCGGCTCTGAAACTCACTGCTCGGCGGAAGCGTCGTAACGGTCCAGCAACCGCCCCAGCAGCCAGACTCCCGCAGCCGCCTCCGCGACCAGCACGGCGGTTCCCAACAACGCCGCCAGCGCCACGCCGAGTTCGGGCCCCTGCAGCCAGTTCCCCCCGAAGAACCCGCCGGCGCCCAGCAATCCGGCGGGCACCCAGGCGACCACCGTGGCGAGCAACTGGAGCAACCCCATCAGCAGCCGCTGGCCGACGACCTCGATGCCACCCGCGTGGGCGTCGCGTCCGGAACTGGTCTTCATCCAGGCCGGGAACAGGAGCGCGGCGGCGGACGGCATGAAGGCGTTCACCAAATTCAGCGGCCAAATCACGACCCACAACGAACCGGCGACGATGCCCACCAACATCGGCGAGAGTTCCGCCAAGTCCTCCACGGCGGGATAGGTCAAGGCGGCGCCGAGGATGGCCAGCGACTGGAGGGTGCCGATCACCGCGGCTCCGCCCAGCAATTGCCCGAGGACGATCTGCCAGCCGGGCAGCGGATATCCCTTTAGCACGTCGAGTTCGTTCAGGTCGCGCCGAAAGGGCAGGCTCGCCCAGGCCCCGCCGATGAACAGGAGCGGGAGCAGCGCGATCGAGCAGACACTCGCCAGGGCCACGGCGGCGGGCCGCGGCACGAACGGCAGGTGCACCGCCACCGCCACGAGCAGCACCAAACCAATCCCGCAGACCAGCTTGCCGCGCGTGAACCGGGACCGAATCAGGTGCTTCCAGACCAGCGCCACCGGGGCGAAACCCGATTCCCCGAGCCGAAATAGCGGGACGAGGGCGCGGGTTGGACTGGCCTCACGCAGCTTGCCTTCCTTCGCGGCCGAGCGCAGCGCGGCACGTTTTTGTGCGGCGTCGAGCGAGGCTTCCTCGAACGCCACGTCGCTCCGTTCGATCCACCAATAGTGCAGGCCGATGAGGGCGAGCACGGGCGGAAGCGACTTGAGAAATTCCCACGCGTCCGCGGCGAACCACGGCCGGACGAGCCAGCGAAACGGCGCCAGCAACCAGGGACCGGGACCGGAATTGAGCGCCAAGGTCACCCAGTCGTTGAAGTCGCGCGCCACCGTCGCCGGCGTTCCGTCCAGGCCGATCTGCGGCGCGGGCAATCCCCGAAGCCAAAGC
>JBIIUN010000461.1:0-3932 GCA_044339945.1 Kapaibacterium sp. (SeqCode) | reverse complement strand
CACGTGGTGACGGTGTTTGATCGGCAGGACGGCGCGATCACCTACCTCGACGGGCAGGCGGTCTCGACCAACGAGATCACCGCCGGCCTCGACTCCATCGACGCGCCCGCCGGACTGGCGCTGAACATCGGGCAGGACGGACTGGGCGCCTACACGGACAACAACGCGGTCGGCATTCGCGACGCCGCGATCGACGAAGTCGCCATCTGGCGTCGTTCTCTTGGCGCGGCCGAGGTTCAGACCATCTTCGCGCGGGGTGCCGCCGGCGCGAATCTCGCCGGCCAAGCACCGCAGCCTTCCACATTGCCGAACGGCGTCGCCGCCGGTGACGTCAATGCCAGCTCCGCGGTCCTGTGGGCGCGCAGCACGGCAGTTGGCCCGGCCCGGTTCGAGGTTTCCGGCCTGCGCGACTTCAGTGAAGTCGCCGCGCAAGCCTCCGCCGCCGTCACCAACCCGGTCGTGCCGGTGAAGGTGGCCGTCAGCGGCCTCGCGCCCGCGACCCTGTATCACTACCGGGTCACGGACGCCGCCGGCAGCGTCGGTTACGGCACGTTCAAGACCGCGGCGGCGCCTGGCACCTTTGCCGGGCTCCGGTTCGGCGTCAGCGGTGATTCACGCGGCGAACTTGCCCCGTATCCCGCCATCGCGAACGTGCCCGCCCGCCGGTTGGACTTCTACGTCAACCTCGGTGACACCATCTACTCCGACTACCCGTCGCCCGCGGTCAATCTGCCCCGGGCCAAGACGTTGGCAGAATTCCGGCTGAAGCATGACGAGGTCCTGGGCGGCCAACTGGGGCTGGCTTCGTTCGCCGACCTGCGGGCCAGCACGGCGGTGTTTGCCACGATCGACGATCATGAAGTCGTCAATGACTTTGCCGGCGGCGCGCCGGCTGGCAGCGACGCCCGTTTCGACAACGTGGGGGCGTTCCTGAACGACTCGCAGCTCTATCGCGACGGTCTCCAGGCGTTCCTCGACTTCAATCCGATGGCTCATTCGACCTACACCACGCCGGGCTCGCCGCGCACCGATGGCAAACCCAAGCTCTACCGGGCCCAACGCTATGGCCGCGACGCCGCCGTGTTCATCCTCGATGCCCGGTCGTTCCGCGACAAGGAGCTCGCCGGGCCGGAAGACCCGACCAATCCGGCCCAGATCGGCGCCTTCATTGCCCAGTCGTTTGACCTCGATCCGCTCACGGGCCAGCCGCTGCCGCGCCGCACGATGCTCGGCCGCCCGCAGGTGGATGACCTGAAGGCGGGGCTGCTTGCCGCCGAAGAGGCCGGGGTCGAATGGAAGTTCATCCTGGTTCCCGAACCGATCCAGAACCTCGGCGTCATCGCGGCCGGTGACCGGTTTGAAGGCTATGCGGCGGAACGCACCGAGCTCCTTTCGTTCATCAACGAACGCAAGGTGCGCAACGTCGTCTTTATCGCCGCGGACATCCACGGAACCGTGGTGAACAACCTCACCTACCAAAACGGCCCGCTCGCGCCGCAGATTCCGACCGCCGCGTTTGAGGTCGTGACCGGCGCGGTTGCCTTTGACGCGCCGTTCGGCCCGACGGTCCTTGAGCTGGCAGCCGATGTAAGCGTTGGGACCGGAACCCTGCTGGACCAGTTCCTGCGCGGCCTGGGCCTGCCGAATCTGGCCGCGTTCAACGCGTTCCTCACTCCGGCCCAGAAAAATACGGCCCTGGGCGCCCTGCTCAACGGCCAGATCACGCCGCTCGGCTACACGCCGGTGGGGCTTGAGGACGCGCCGTTCATTTCCCGCTTTGAGCAAGGTGGGCCCATGGCGGTCTTCAGCTACGGCTGGACCGAGTTTGAGATCGCGCCGGAAACCCACGCGCTGCGGGTCACCACCTATGGTATCGCGCCTTACACCCAGTCCGCGATGGGGCCCGACGTGCTGTTGCGCACACCGACGGTCGTAAGCCAGTTCACGCTGGAACCGGGCGTCCCGAAGCTATCGGTCCGGCGAAACGGCAACCTCGTTCGCCTGGCCTGGCGCGCCATCCTGGCCGGCCACCGGCTCGAAGAGGCGTCCAGTCTCGGGGGAACTCCCGACTGGCGCCCGGTGGATCACCAGCTCGAAGGCGACGAAAACGTGGCCAACCAGCCGGTCGACGAGACCAAGTTCTACCGACTGCATCGCCCGTAAGCGAAACAGGGCCGGCTAATCGCAGGGCGGACGAGCACACCTCGTCCGCCTTTTTCTTTGGGCGACCTTCCCGACAACGAGGCAGAACATTTGTGCCATCGCCCCACCGCAAGAAGCGCCACCCTGACCAAATCCAGCCATCCAGTCGAAGTCGCTCGCACACCGGTCACGGAATCACGCGCCCTGCCTTTGCGCCGATGGCCAACCGTAGAATGACACTGGGCCGGCTGGAGCTGCAGGAATGCGCCAACTTCATGGTCCCAATGAAGACAATGAGCGCCCCTCACACGGAGGTCGGCACTCGGAACGCTCCCGATTCGCCGAAGATGACCGCGGTCCCCTGCCTTCCTGAAAATGCGCCCTTCACGCCCGAACAGCGGGCGTGGATGAACGGCTTTCTGGCGGGCCTGTTCTCGAACGCTAACGCCGCGACAGTCACCGGGCCGGGACCGAACCCCGCCGCCCCGCCCGCGAAGCCGCTCCTGATCGCCTTCGGTTCGCAGACCGGTTCGGCCCAAGGCCTAGCCAAGCGGTTGGCCAAGGAGGCGGGCAACCGGGGATTTTCTCCGGTCGTGAAGGAACTGAACGCCGTCGCCCCGGCGGAACTGGCGACGCTCGCGCGCTGCGTCGTGATCACCAGCACCTGGGGCGACGGCGATCCGCCCGACAACGCGGCGACCTTCTGGAGCCAGCTTGGCGCCGAGACCACACCCCGGCTGGAGAATCTCTCCTTTGCCGTGCTCGGCCTCGGGGACAAGAACTACGCCGACTTCTGCGGGGCCGCGAAGAAGTTCGATGAACGCTTGGCGGCCCTCGGAGGGAAACGGCTCGTGCCCCGCGGTGAGTGCGACGTGGACTATGAGGCCACGGCCAAAACGTGGCTGGAGTCCCTGTGGCCCGCCCTCGAAGGGACAACAAACGCAGCCCAGGAACTGGCGTCCCCGGCACCCACCGCGATTGCGGAGAAGACACCCGCACTGCCCGGTGAGTTAACTCCCTACCCGCCATCACCGACTCCCGCCTATTCGCGGTCAAACCCATTCCCGGCCCGCCTCAAGATCAACCGACGCCTGAACCGCGACGGATCCCAGAAGGATACGCGGCACTTCGAAATCACGCTTGCCGGCTCCGGCCTGACCTACGAGGCCGGCGACGCGTTGGGCGTGGTGCCGACCAACTGTCCCGCACTCGTCGGGCAGTTGCTGGCGACCCTCGGTTTCAGCGGCGACGAGCCCGCTGCCGATTCCGGTTCGGCGACCCTCCGTCAGCTTCTGTCCACCAGTCTCACGATCACCGCGCCGCCACCCGCGCTGGTTAAGGAAGCCGCCTCGCGAGCGGGCCAGGCCGAACTGCTCGCGCTATTGGAGCCGGCGCGGAAAGCGGACTTGGACCGATGGCTCTTCGGGCGCGACGTGGTGGACCTGCTGAAGGCGTGCCCCGGCGCCCGGTTCGCCCCCGCCGAATTCGCCGCCCTCCTGCGCAAGCTGCAACCGCGGCTCTACTCCATTTCATCGTCGCCCAAGGCACATCCCGGCGAGGTCCACCTGACCGTCGCGGCGGTGCGTTACGAGGCCCACGGCCGCTCCCGCCAAGGGGTCTGCTCCGGCTGGCTCGCCGATCGCGTCCGCCCCGACGAGACGCCCGTGCCGGTCTTCGTGCAGAAGTCTCACGGCTTCCGGGTGCCCGCTGACTTGGCCACGCCGATCATCATGGTTGGGCCCGGGACCGGCATCGCGCCATTCCGCGCCTTCCTCGAGGAGCGTCGTGCC